>CAITEF010000484.1 GCA_903891315.1 uncultured Rhodospirillales bacterium
CCGGGCAAGATCAGCCCGATCCTGTGCCGAAAGCGTCGCCGCAACCGGAGCCGAGGCCAGAGCAGGCCCGCCGAGGATCGGCAGGGCGGAGAGGGCGGTGAGCAGGGTGCGACGGGAGATCATGCGACAGATCTGGCACCCACAGGCGGCAAATGAAAGGCAGGCGTCGAGCGGATCACGCTGGGCTTCTATTCGGCCGCCGCAGGCAGGGCCGATGCGGAGTCCCACAATTCCGGCCGCAACTCTTCCGGCCGATCCGGGAACAGCAGGGCGCAACACAGCGTGACAGCCGCAAATCCGGCCATCACCAGCACCGGGGCGATCAGCGAGCCGGTCATCTCGTGCAGCCCGCCCACCAAGGGCGCTGCCATCGCAGAGCCGAGGAAGCCGACGAAGAAGCGGATCGAATACATCCGCGTGCGCAACTCGGGGGCGATGTAGCGCGCCGCCATCGTTTCATTGACCGTCACCTGCCCGAACAGCACCGCCGCCGTGATCGCCGCCACCGGCAGCACCAGCCAACCCTGCACATAGGCGAGGCCGATCAAGGCAGGCATCAGCACCACGCCCAACGGCATGAACACCCGGCGCAGTGTGGTGCGGTCGATCATCCGCCCCACGGTGAACTGTGTCAGTCCGCCGCAAAGTGTGGCGATGAAGGCGGCGGCACCGACCAGCGGCAGCAGATCCGGATTGGTCGCCAGACGCTCCTGCATCAGCTTGGGGAGCAGCAGGGTGAACGCGTTGAACACCAGCCCGGAGACCACGGCGATCAGCAACAGCGAAACCACCGCCTGACGCACCAAACGGCGCGGGATCACCGGGAAGGGTCGTGCGCCTTTGTGGCCGAGCGTGACCGCCTCGGGCGTGCGCATCCAGACAAAGCCGAACAATGTGCAAAGAATGCCCGGCACGATGAACGCCGTCTGCCAGCCGGAATGCGCGGCGAGGAAGGCCGTCACCACCGGGGCCAGCGCCACTCCCATATTGCCGCTCACGCCATTGAGGCCCAGCGCCCGGCCCGGCTTGTCACCGGCCGCCTCGACGAGCATCGCGGTGCCAATCGGGTGATAGATCGCGGCGAAGAATCCGGTGGCGGCGAGTGCGATGCCCAGCGCCATCGGTGTTCCAACAAGCCCGCTGGTGACCATCGAGAGTCCGTTGCCGAAGAAATAGATCGTCATCAGCCGCTTGCGGCCGATCTTGGCGGCTATCCAGCCCTGCGGCAGTGAGAACAGGCCGTAGAGCACGAACATCCCGGTCGCCAGCGCCAGGATCGGCCCGTAATCCGGGCCGAACGCACTGCCCTGATACGCCATCGCCAGGACCGCAGTGGGCAGGATCAGCAGGCAGTAATGGCAGAACGAGTGCGCGATGTTGATGAACAGGATCTGTCGGCCAGAAGGTGTCATCATCGCCCCCGCGAATTTCCAGATTGGCCAAGCGCGGCCTGTCCACCATCGAACCGTCATCGTGAGCGAAGCGTCACGATCCAGAAATCATAGAGCCGGGTCTTTGCCACCTGGACCCTGACGCTTCGCTCAGGGTGACGCTTGGGCATGGCAACGACCGGACTCAATCGTCCACCCATGAACCCTACCTCAGACCGGCACGCCCTTCGATGTGGAATATTCGAAGTGCAGCGCTGTGTCAGGATGCACGATTGGATGGATCGCGTGCGCGGCCATCGCGGCCTCGGAAAAACCTTGGAGGATCAGCTTGAGCTTGCCCGGATAGGTCGCCACATCGCCAATCGCGAAAATGCCCGGAGCCGAGGTCTCGCAGGTGGCGGGGGTGACGGCGAGGTGATGCTTGGCCAACTCCAGCCCCCAACCGGCAATCGGGCCCAGATCCATCGAAAGGCCAAAGAACGGCAGCAACACATCCGCCGCCAACAGGCGCGTCTTGCCATCCAGATCAGCGACCTCAACGACTTCCAACTTGCCGTCCGCGCCATGCAAGGCGTGCAACTGATACGGGATTACCAATTCTACCTCACCGGCCGCAGCAGCGGCATCAAGCTGGCCCGCGGTCTCCGGGGCAGCGCGGAATTTGGCGCGGCGGTGGATCACCTGCACCGAGGCTGCGATGTCCTTCAGGCTCAGCGCCCAATCGACGGCGGAGTCCCCCCCACCGGCAATCACCACCCGCTTGCCACGGAAATCCTCGCGGCGGCGGACGTAATATTGCACCGCGCCAGTTGCCTCAAAAGCAGGCAATCCTTCCAGCGGCGGACGGTTGGGGCCGAAGGCACCCGCCCCTGCGGCGATGATGATCGCCTTGGCATGAACGGTCTCGCCCTGATCGGTGCCCACAATGAAAGCGCCCGGCGCACCGCTCACCGTCTCGACACGGCGGCCGAGCAGGCGCGGGACATCGAACGGGGCAATCTGGCGTTCGAGATTGGCGATCAGATCCCCCGCCTCGATCGCCGGATGCGCTGGGATGTCGTAGATCGGTTTTTCTGGATATAGCGCCGAGCACTGCCCGCCGACCTCGCCAAGCGCGTCGATCAGCAGCGAGGACATTTTCAGCATGCCGCATTCGAAGGCGGCGAAAAGTCCGGCGGGACCGGCACCGATGATGGCGATGTCAGTCGAGAGGGTTTGAGCAGGTGCGTTCATGCATCCTCTCTAGCCCAGCCTTCGTAGGGTGCCAATTCCGCAGGAATTGCACCGTCACGCCAAGTCTTTGGTGCAATTCCTGCGGAATTGGCGCCCTACGAAAGATCGCACGAAGACGGTTGTCCCCCCCCCCGCGCAGCGTCACAATGGCGCATGACCGAGCTTGCCTTGCCTGATCTCGCTGCCACCGAAGCATTTGCCGCCAAGCTTGCTGGCCTGGCAGTGCCGGGCGACGCGATTCTGCTGCATGGTCCGCTCGGTGCTGGGAAATCCGCCCTAGCCCGCGCGTTCATCCGCGAAGCCGCTGGCGATCCCGCGCTCGAAGTGCCCAGCCCGACCTACACGCTGGTGCAGACCTATCGGACCAAGCGTGGCGTGGTGCATCATTTGGATTTGTGGCGATTGGAGGGTGAGAACTCGGTGCTCGAACTTGGCTGGGACGAACTCGTCCAGGATATCGTGCTGGTGGAATGGCCCGAGCGGTTGGGCCGACTGAGCCCCGCCGGGGCATTGGACATCGCGCTGCGCATCTATGAGGGCGATTCCCGCCTCGCCTCGATTTCGGGCTGGGAGGATCGTCTGTGAGCACCCACCCGACCCACGCCATGCTTCTCGCCGCCGGTCTCGGCACCAGGATGCGGCCATTGTCGAGCGAAGTCGCCAAGCCGATGCTGCCGATTGGCGGTCGTCCGATCATCGACCACGCGATCGAACGTCTCGCCGATGCTGGGGTGGCCGAGTTGGTGGTCAACACGCATTACCGCGCCGACCGGCTGGAAACCCATCTGGCCAACGTCACCCCGCCGCCGCATGTCAGCTTCAGTCGTGAGGACGAGTTGCTGGAGACCGGCGGTGCGGTGCGCGCCGCTCTGCCGATGTTGAGTGACGCGCCGTTTTTTGTGGTCAACGGCGATTCGATGTGGCTCGACGGTCCCTCCACCGCACTTGGGCGCATGCAGGCGGCGTGGAGCGAGGAGATCGACGTGCTGCTGCTGCTCTATCGCAGCTTCCAGATGCAGGGCGGCCACGTCACCGGCGATTTCGCACTCGATCCCTGGGGTGTGCCGCGCAGGCCGAAAGAGCACGAGATCGTGCCTTATATCTACGCGGGCATCCAGATTGTCCGACCGTCCTTCATGGCGACGTTTCCGCCGGGGCGGTTCAGCATGAACCGCGTGTGGGATGCAGCCATCGAGGCCGGGCGGTTGCATGCCATCGTGCATGACGGGCTGTGGTTCCATCTCTCCACCCCCGAAGACCTGCGCGACGCCGAATTCGTGCTGCATGCCTCTGTGGTGGGTGCGACGACATGAACCTCGCCACGCTCCCCGCCAACGCCGCCTTCCTCGATGAGGTGGCAAAGCGTTGGTTGGCGGAGCGGTTTGCCCCCGGCGAGGGTCTGATCCTGTTGCCAACCCGGCGTGCGGCCCGCGAGTTGGCCGAGGCATTTCTGCGCGTCTCCAACGGTGCGCCGATGCTGCTGCCGCGCATCACCGCGCTGGGCGCACTCGATGAGGCTCCGCTGGCGTTGGCGGGCGCGCTCGATCTGCCGCCCGCCATCGATGAGATGCAACGACTCGCCGAACTCTCGCCGCTGATCATCCCACTTGCCAAGACGATGGGCGGGGCCGGTCGCGCCGATCAGGTCTGGGCATTGGCCCGCGAACTCGCCCGGCTGATGGACGATGCCGAGCGCGCTGAGATCATCGATCTGCATGGCAAGCTGCGCGGCCTCGCCGACGGCTCGCTGGCGCAGCATTGGCAGGACACGCTCGATTTCCTCGACATCGTCACCGACGCTTGGCCGCAATTCCTCGACGCGTCCGGCCTGATGAATCCGCAAGCCCGCGCGGTGGCGTTGCTGCGGGCGCAAGCGCAAGTGTGGCAGGATTCTCCGCCGGATTTTCCGATCTGGGTGGCGGGCGCGACCGGGGGCATTCCTGCCGTCGCACGGCTGCTCAAGGTGGTGGCAGGGCTGAAACAGGGCTGGGTGATCGTCCCAGGCCTCTCGGAAACCCCGCCCGAACTCGGCGATGACGATCACGCTCACCCGCAAGCGGGGCTGCTCGATCTGCTGGCGGGGATGGGGGCGACGGCGGGCGACGTGCACCGCTGGCACGCACCCTCCACGGCCCCGGACGCTCGTCTGCATTTGCTCGAACAGGCGCTGCTGCCCGCGCATGGGCTGGAAGTGTGGCGCAAACCCGCCGATATCGACACGAACGGCCTCTATCTGCTCGAAGCCGACGAGCCGCAGCACGAGGCGCTCTCCATCGCGCTGATCCTGCGTGATGCGCTCGAAACTCCAAACGCGCGCGCCGCCCTGATCACGCCCGACCGCCAACTCGCCACCCGTGTGGCCGCTGAGTTGCTGCGCTTCGGCGTGGTGGCCGACGATTCGGCGGGAGAGCCGCTCGCCCACACCCCACCAGCGGTTTTCTTGCGTCTGCTCGCCGAGGCGATGGTCGAGGAACTCGCGCCGGTGGCGTTGCTCGCGTTGCTCAAACACCCGCTCGCCGCCGCCGGAATGCCGCCCGCCGATCTGCGTCGCGTCGCCCGCAACGTTGAGCGCAGCTATCTGCGCGGCCCGAAACCCGCACCGGGATTGCAGGGATTGCGGCGGACGCTCGGCGACGCGGAGACGGAAACGGATTTCGTCCGCGCGCTCGAAGCCTCTCTCGAACCCATGCTCCGCCTGTTCGCCACCCGCAGCACGCGCGCCCCACAGGACATGCTGGCCGCGCTTATCGAATCCGCCGAAGTGCTCGCCACCACCGACAGCCAATCCGGCCCGTCCCGGCTTTGGGCGGGCGAGGAGGGAGAGGCGCTGGCGGAGTTGTTGTCCTCAGCGATGAGTGTGCTGCATCGCCTGCCCGATCAGTCGCTCTCGGTGCTGCCCGGATTGCTCGACGCACTGATGGAGGGTGTCGCTGTGCGCAGCCGCCGGGCGTTGCGTGGGCGCGACGCCGGTGGGCTGCATCCGCGCGTGTTCATCTGGGGCCTGCTGGAAGCGCGTCTGCAATCCGTCGATGTCGCGGTCCTCGGCGGCCTCGTCGAAGGCGTCTGGCCGCCCGCCACCGATCCCGGCCCGTGGCTCAACCGTCAGATGCGCACCAAGCTCGGCCTGCGCAGTCCGGAGGAGGCAGTGGGGCAGGCGGCGCATGATTTCGTCACCCTCGCCGCCGCCGCCAAGACCGCCGTGCTCTCATGGCCGCGTCGCCGCGACAACGCGCCCGCCGTCCCAGCCCGCTGGCTCACCCGGCTCGCCGCGTATCTCGAAGGCCAGAAACGCCCGCTCGCGTCCCATCCGGCTGCCCATTGGGCCCGGATGATCGACCAGCCGGACGGCGCGCCCACCCCGGTCCGCGCCCCGCGCCCCAAACCGCCGGTGGCGTTGCGACCGACCCGGCTCAGCGTTACCGAGATCGAGACTTGGCTCGCCGACCCCTATGCGATCTACGCCAAGCACATTCTCGGCCTGCGCAAGCTCGACCCGCTGGAGCAGGGCACCGACGCCGCCGATTACGGCTCGGTGGTGCACGCGGGCATTGCCGCCGTGCTCAAACATGGCGGGCTGAAATGGCCGGATAACGCGGCGATTTTGCTGCGCGAGGCGTTCGACGCGGAGATGCAGGTGAACAATCTGCGCCCGGCGCTGGTCGCGTGGTGGCGGCCTCGGCTCGGGCTGATTGCTGATTGGATCGACGCCACCGAGAAAGAGCGCCGCAAATCCAACGCACGCGTTCTGGTCGCCGCCGAAATGCGCGGCAAGACGCAGCTCAAGACCGCGCGCGGCTTCGAATTGCGCGGGGTCGCGGACCGGATCGAATTGCTCGCTGACGGTTCGGCGGCGATCCTCGACTACAAAACCGGCGTCGCTCCCAAGAAAACAGACGTTGTCGAAGGCCGCGCCCCACAGATGACGCTGGAGGCCGCGATGCTGCTGCGCGGCGCGTTTGAGGGGATCGAGGCCCACGAGATCAGCGAACTCGCCTATTGGAAACTTGGCGGTGCTGCCGAGCCCGGCGAGGTGATCAAGCCATTCGACAACGCCACCGACATCGGTCTGGCCGCCGCCTCGGCGGTGGATGATCTGATCCGCCGCATCGCCGAATTCGACGACCCCGACACCGCCTATCTCGCCCACCCCCACCCGGAATTTCGCCCCCGCTTCCCGGATTACGCCCAACTTGCCCGCGTGGCGGAATGGTCGCGGGGGGAGGAGGAATGAGGATCACATCAATCCGTCATCGTGAGGCGCGAAGCGCCGTCACGATCCAGAAGGTGCAGGCCGGGCTTGTGGCTCCTGGATCGCTACGCTTCGCTCCGAGGGCGGCATGACGATCCTTTCCCCCACCGACATTGCGAATCAGGCGCAGCGAGCAGCCTCCGACCCCGCCGTGTCGGCCTTCGTCTCGGCCTCGGCGGGCTCGGGCAAGACCAAGCTGCTCACCGACCGACTGCTGCGCCTGATGCTGGGTGGGGCCGAGCCCGGGCGCATCCAATGTCTCACCTTCACCAAGGCCGCCGCCGCCGAGATGGCGATGCGGCTGCAGCGGCGGCTCGGCAGATGGGTGACGCTGGAAGACACCAAGCTCGATCAGGAACTGCGCGAGATCGGCGTCGTCCCCTTCGACGAGACCCGCGCAAAGGCGCGCTCGCTGTTCGCCGATGTGCTCGACCTGCCCGGCGGGATGCGGATCGGCACCATCCACGCCTTCTGCCAATCCCTGCTGCGCCGCTTCCCCATCGAGGCGCAGCTCTCACCGCATTTCACCCTCGCCGATGACCGCGACACTGACGAGGCGTGGCAGGCGGCGCGGGAGGAAATGCTCACCGAGGCGGCGGGCTCGTCCCTCGGCGCGTTCCTCGACGACATCGCCGCCTGGACCAAGCTCGACGGCTTCGGACGGCTGGTGCAGCAAGTGGCGCGCGTGCCGGAGAAGATGGCGGCACTCGCCGAGCTGCCTGCGGCCACCTTGCTGATGTCGATCCGGCGCGTGTTGGGGGCGCGGGAATTCGACACGCGGGAGGCAGCAATGGGAGTGGACCGCGCGCGGCTGCATCCGCAACTGCTCACCATTGCCGAGCGCGGCTCGCCCTCGGTGCAGACCCGCGCCATAGAGATGCTCGATTGGCTCGCTTTGCCGACCGACACACAGTCGGCGAACTGGCATTTGTGGGAGACGCAGTTTCTCGACAAGGGTGGCAAACCCCGCAGTTTCGGCAGCTTCCCCAACAAGAACGCCCGCCCGCTGGTGCCGGATTTCGAGGAGGCGATGCAGGCTGAAGTCCAACGCATCGAGGCGTTGCGTGACGCCGACCGTGCCCACCGCCTCGCGCCCATCGCCACCGCCTTCATCCTGCTCAGCCGCCCGGTGCTGGAAGCCTACACCACCGGCAAATCCCTGCATGGCCGTCTCGACTATGACGATCTGATCGCCCGCACCGGCCAACTCCTCGAAGACCCGGGTGCGGCCTGGGTGCTGTTCAAGCTCGATGGCGGTCTGGATCACCTGTTGCTCGACGAGGTGCAGGACACCGCCCCCGCGCAATGGCACATCGCGGGCCAACTCACCGACGAATTCTTTGCCGGCGAAGGGGCCCGCAGTGACCGCGCCCGCACTGTGTTCGCCGTCGGTGACCGCAAACAGTCGATCTATGGCTTCCAGGGCGCCGATCCGGATGCATTCGAGCATTGGCGGCAGCGCACCGGAAAGCGCGTGCGTGAGAGCGGTCTGGAATGGCGCGACGTGCCGCTCGACGTCTCTTTCCGCTCCACCGCACCGGTGCTGGCGCTGGTCGATGCCGTCTTCGCCGAGCCTGCAGCGGCGGCAGGCGTGACCGAATGGGGCAAGCCTCTTCGCCATGTTGTGCAGCGCGAGGGTTTTGCCGGACGGATCGAACTCTGGCCGTTGGTCGAAGCGGCAGCGCAGGACGCGCCCGATCTGTGGTCCGCCCCGCGCGAGAACCGAGGCCAGCGCAATCCGCGCCAGGTTCTGGCCGACGCTTTGGCGCATCAGATCAAGACCTGGATCGAGACAAAGGAATATCTGCCGAGCCAGGATCGTCCGGTCACTCCGGGCGACATCCTGGTTCTGGTTCGCAAGCGGGACGCGTTCTGCAACGCGTTCGTCAACGCGCTCAAGGGCAACGGGGTGCCGGTCGCCGGGCTCGACCGCATCACGCTGACCGAGGAACCGGCGGTGCAGGACATGCTTGCGCTTTGCGACGCACTGTTGCTGCCGGAGGACGATCTCTCGCTTGCCTGCGTGCTAACCTCGCCGCTGGGGTTCCTCAGCGATGACGGGCTGATGCATCTGTCGATGGTTCGCAGCGGCGTGTCGCTGTGGCGGGCGTTGCAGGCGAGCGATGATCCCGCCTGTCGGGCCTCCGCCGATTTCCTGCGCGCGCTGTTCGCTCGCGTCGATCACGTCTCACCGCATGCGTTGCTCGCCGAAGCCCTCGGCCCGCTCGGTGGTCGGGCGCGCCTGCTTGGCCGGTTCGGACACGAGGCCGCCGAGCCGCTCGACGAACTCCTCGCCGCCAGCCTGCGCTATACCCAGACCCATCCTCCCTCCTTGCAGGGCTTCGTCCACTGGCTACGCCAGACCGCCTCTTCGGTGAAACGCGAGCCGGAAGGGGCAGGCGGCGAGGGGCTCGATGCGGTGCGGATCATGACCGTCCATGGGGCCAAGGGCCTGCAGGCCCCGGTGGTCATCCTGCCCGACACCACCGGCAAACCGCCGGATGATCGCGGCATTGTCTGGCTGCATGACGGCACGACCGGCCTCGATCTGCCGATCTGGAGCCCGAACAAGGACGTGCTGTGTGACGCGGTGCGCAACGCTCGCGGCGGCGGGGCGGCGGCGCAAGCCGAGGAGAAGAACCGGCTGCTCTATGTCGCACTCACCCGTGCTGAGGATCGTCTGCTGATCTGCGGCTGGAAGGGCACGCGCCAGCCGCCTTCGGATTGTTGGTACAATCAGATTAAGACAGGATTCGAAGCGTTGGGCATCACGCCGTTGGATTTCGTCGGCGGCAAGGACGGCTATCCCGCCCAAATCTGGATGCGTGAGACGGCGCAGGAGGCCGAGCCGAAACGGCGCGATCGCTCACGCGCGGCGGCTTTGCCCGCTTTGCCCGCCTGGATCGGCCACGCCCCGCTTTGGCAACCATCGCCGCTGCCCGTCGAGCCCGCTTTGCCGCAGCCACTCGCCCCCAGCCGTCCGGAAGGTGCTGAACTCGGCACCGTGCCGGAGGCCGACTCGCCGCTCAGCGCGCGCGACGTGCAGGGCAATCGGTTCCGGCGCGGTCAGGTGGTGCATGCGCTGCTGCAACATCTGCCCGATCTGCCGCACGCGAACCGGACGCAAGCGGCGCGTGACTTCGCCCAGCGTGCCTTGCCGGATCTGCGCGCCATCGACGCCTTGGTCGCCGAGGTGATGGCGGTGCTCGACCATCCGCAACTCGCCGCCCTGTTCGCCCCAGGCAGCCTCGCCGAGGTTCCGCTCTCCGGCGTGGTGGCAAGCCAGGTGATCGGCGGGCTGATCGACCGGTTGGCTGTCCAGCCCGGTCGCGTGCTGGTTGCCGACTACAAAACCAACCGGAATCCTCCTCAGGACGTGGCGCACACGCCGATTTTATACCTGCGCCAAATGGCCGCCTATCGCGCCCTGTTGCAGGAGATCTTCCCCGATTGCGCGGTTGTCTGTGCACTGATCTGGACAGTCGGCGCGCATGCTATGGTCTTGCCAGACACCCTGCTGGACGGCCATGCTCCCGGCGCAGGCGGGTCCGCTTGATTGGGGCATCCGTTGTGCCACATGACAGTTCGACGAAACGAACGCGAAGGATTGCGTATTATGGGTGAACACACCGTGGCCGTGACCGATTCGAGCTTTGCCACCGACGTGCTCGGCTCGAAGGGCCTTGTTCTGGTCGATTTCTGGGCGGAGTGGTGCGGCCCCTGCAAGGCGATCGGCCCGGCTCTGGAGGAGATCGGTGCGGAATTCGCCGGCAAGGTGACCGTCGCCAAAGTCAATATCGACGACAATCCGGCGACACCGAACAGCTTCGCCGTCACCGGCATTCCCACGCTGATCCTGTTCAAGGACGGCAAGCCAGTCGACAAGAAGGTCGGTGCGGCGCCGAAGAGCGTTCTGCGCCAGTGGGTTGCTGCACATGCGGGTGAGCCTGCGAAGGCCTGATTTTGATCA
>CAITEF010000485.1 GCA_903891315.1 uncultured Rhodospirillales bacterium
CTGAACGACATATCAAGCTTGAAAGGCGGTTCTCGTTTCGAAGTCATGCAATGAGTGCCTTGTATGTTAACCGCCCCTCAACCTGCGCCAGCAGAGCATTAACGCGGTCGCCTTCGTCCATCGTGCGCCGATTATGGCGGAATGTGAATTCGGTTAGATAGAGGTCAAGGTGTTCGGCGCTCACCCAATGATGGATGCCATAGACCTTCCGCTTAAACAAACTCCAGGCGTTTTCCAGACCGTTCGTGTGGATGAAATAGCTTTTCACATATTGGCCGATTGAATGGTTGACGGTATGATGATGAAACTTCACGCCAATGCGGCTGTAGCCCTTGTGCTCATCCGTCAGGACATGACTGCCGGGAGCGACATTGGCTTCCAATTCGGCATGAAGGGTTTTGGCAGTGGTGTCAGGAACCACCTTGGCGCGCAATTCGCCATCACGCTCAAGCATACCCATAACGGCGGTCTTGTTCGCGCCGCCCTGGCTGCCGGGCGTCCGTTTGTCGGCATGTTTGTTCTTCTCTTTCCCGCCCATATAGGTTTCGTCAGCCTCGACAAACCCTTCAAGTGGACGATTGAAAGATTTCGTGCGGGCTGCATGCCGCAGCCGACACAGGACAAACCATGCGGATTTCTGGGTGATTTTCAGGTCTTTGGCGAGCTGTGTCGAAGAAATTCCCTTCGTGTGGCTCGTCACCATCCAGATGGCGATGAACCACTTCCGTAGCGGAAGTTTGGTATCTTCGAAAATGGTTCCGACCTTGATGGAAAACCGTTGGCGGCAATCGCCGCATTTATGCGTGCGCTTATCCGAGAAGTGATAGATTTTGGTTCCGCCGCAATGCGGGCAATACGCGCCGTTCCTCCAACGGATGGAACGCAGGTGATTGATGCAAACTTGCTCGTCTGCAAAAACTTCCATCATCTGCATCAGGCTGTCGAATTGCTGGAGCATGGCTGCACCCTCTCGATGAAGCCAATCTACCGCTAATCGGCGGTTGGGTCAAGCACGTATATAAGTGCCAAACCAATCGTGCCAAGACGGTCTGAAATCCTTCAATCAGGCCGACGCACTAAAAAACGTACTCTGCCCAACCGTCGACATGGCAGAATTCACCAACATCATCGCCACTCCGCTGCCGGACCTGGTGCAAAAGCCCACCGCAACAACCCTGCTGAGCATCAAGCTTCCAGATGGCGTTACTGCGATCAACTATAACAAGATCACCGGTCTCGCCACGATTACACTCAACATCGCTGTTGGTGGCGACGAGGCTTCTTTCACAGCCACGGGTGCGGCGATCTCTTCCCCTCGTTACAGTTTGAACGACCCGAAGTTGCCCACTTTAACCGTGGCAGCCGACGGGCACGTCGCCATCAGTCCGAATTTCAGTGGCATCATCACGTTTGACTTGACCCTGACCCCAGCGACTCTCAGAGCCAGTCCGCCCGTTGCAACCGTGAAAATCACCGACCACGCGCACTCACAAGAGATTAAAATCAATCTTCAGCCATCCCCCTGAGAAGCGTCTTGCGTGGTGATGCAGGGAAAATGATGAAATCATCACGGTTCAATGAGAGAGGATCTTCGACAGGAACAGCCGCGCGCGCTCGTTGGTGACCTCGCCGAAGAACACCTCTTTCGGCGCATCGACGACAATCTCGCCCTGATCCATGAACACCACGCGATGGGCGACTTTGCGGGCAAAACCCATTTCGTGAGTGACGACCATCATCGTCATCCCCTCACCGGCCAGTTGCACCATCACGTCGAGCACTTCGGAGACCATCTCGGGGTCCAGGGCCGAGGTTGGTTCGTCGAAGAGCATGACAATCGGGTCCATCGCAAGCGCGCGGGCAATCGCCACGCGCTGTTGCTGACCGCCCGAGAGCTGGCCGGGGAATTTCGCCGCATGCGCGGACAGTCCGACGCGCTCCAGCAGTGCCTGTGCCTTGGTGTGTGCCTCGGCCTCGCTACGGCCGAGCACCTTGCGCTGGGCAAGTTCAAGGTTCTGCGTCACCGACAGGTGTGGGAACAATTCGAAATGCTGGAACACCATCCCCACCCGCGCGCGCAGCTTGGGCAGGTCTGTCGCCTTGTCGTGCAAATCCACACCGTTGACCGTGATCTTGCCTTCCTGAAACGGCTCCAAGGCGTTGACGCACTTGATCAGTGTCGATTTGCCAGAGCCGGACGGGCCGCAGACCACCACCACCTCGCCCTTCTGAACAGCGAGCGAACAGTCCTTCAGCACCTGGAACTGCGGGTTGTACCATTTGCTCACATGCTCCATCCGGATCACGGGCGCCTTGGGGTCGGTCTGGGTCATGCGGTCACCGGATGATGGCCACGCGCGTCTGCAATCGGCGGACAGCCTGCGAGGCGAGGAAACAGATCAGGAAATAGACCAGGGCGGCAAAGCAATACATCTCGACAAGCCGCCCATCACGCTGGGCGATCTTGGAGGCGGCACCCAGAAAGTCGGTCAGTGACAGCACATAGACCAGCGAGGTGTCCTGAAACAGCACGATGGTCTGCGTCAGCAACAGCGGCAGCATGGTGCGGAACACCTGCGGCAGAATGATGTAGCGCATCGTCTGCCCGCCGCTGAGCCCGAGCGCGAGGCCGGCGGAGGATTGCCCGCGCGCAATGGACTGAATGCCGCCGCGCATGATCTCGCTGAAATACGCCGCCTCGAACATCGCAAAGGTCAGCAAAGCGGAGGAGAACCCGCCCACTTTGATCGGCCTGGGAGCACCGGTGATCCATTGTCCGAGATAGGGGACGAGGAAATAGAACCAAAAAATCACCAGCACCAGCGGCAGCGAGCGCATCAGGTTCACATAGCCGGTGACGATGGTGGACAGAACCTTGCCGCCGCTGATCCGCGCCAGCGCCAGCAGCGTGCCGAGGCACAGACCAAGCAACGCGGAGAGCAGGGTCAGCGTGACGGTGAAAGTCATCCCGTCGCGGAACAAATAGGGGGCCGTGCGCCAGATCACGTCGAAGTCGAAATCACTGAACATGGCTCAACTGCCTCCGTAGCCGGGCAGACGCAGCCGTTTTTCGAACGCCCGCATCGCGGAGGTCACTGCCAGATTGAGGAGCAAATAGATCACCGTCGCAGCGGTGAACGCCTCGAAGACCTGAAATGAGAATTCCTGCACCGCACGTGTGCGCGCGGTGAGTTCGGCCAAACCAATCGTGAGGGCGACCGAGGAGTTCTTGATTGTGTTGATCATCTCACTCGTCAGCGGTGGCATGATCACCCGGAACGCCATCGGCAAAATCACATACCAATAGCATTGCGGCAGTGTCAGCCCGAGCGCTGTCCCCGCCGCCATCTGGCCACGCGGGAGGGCGGCAATGCCGGTAGAAACCTGCACCGCCACGCGGGCAGACATGAACAATCCGAGCCCGATAAATCCGTTCCAGAACGGCGCGTTGGGAAGCTGCTTCAGCCAGTCACCCCAGGCTTCCGGCACCAGTTCCGGGAGGACGAAATACCACAAGAACAACTGCACCAGCAGCGGGATATTCCGCAGCAGTTCAATGTAGGCATTGGCGATACGCTTGACCCAAGGGTTGGGCAGCGAGCGCAGCACGCCCACTGCCGAGCCGATGGTCAGCGCCAGAATCCAGGCGAGCGCTGAGACCTCCAGCGTGGTGAGAAACCCCGCCCAGAGCATATCGGCATACGTGCCGGTGCCCTCAGGCGAAGCCTCCCAGAAGATCCCCCAGTTCCAGTGGTAACTCACCCTGGACTTGCCGGATCAGGAACCGTAGCTGGCCGGATCTGGGTTGTCGGACGGGTTTTCCATCGCCTTCTTCATCGCAGGCGACAGCGGCAGGTTCATGTTGACGTTCTTGGGTGGGATCGGCTTGGTGAACCATTTGGCATACACCGCAGGACCCTCGGTCTTGAAGAAAGTCGCCGTCGTCTTGTCGACCAGCGCCTTGAAGCTCGGGTCATCCTTGCGCAGCATGACGCCGTAAGGCTCCGGCTTGGAGAACGCCTCGTCACCGAGCGCGAAGATCGCCGGGTCCTTCGCGCTGGCCACCAGACCCGCGATGATCACGTCATCCATCACGAAGGCGGCTGCCCGGCCGGTCTCGACCATCAGAATGCCCTCGGCATGATCCTTCACCGGCACGACAGTGATCCCGAGCTTGCGCTCCGCGTTCACCTTGTCGAGCTGGCCGATATTGGTCGAGCCTGCGGTGGAGGCGACGGTCTTGCCCTTCAGATCATCAATCTTGTGCAGATTGGCCGATTTCTTGCCGACGAAGATCGAGGCGGTGAGGAAGTGGGTGTTGGTGAACGAGACCTGCTGTTGACGCGCGACGTTGTTGGTCGTCGAGCCGCATTCGAGATCGACGGTGCCGTTGGCCATCAACGGGATGCGGGTGGCGGAGGTGACCGGGGTCAGTTCAACCTTGAGGTTGGGAAGGTTGAGTTCCTTCTTCACTGCATCCACCACACGGTTGCAGATATCCATCGCGTAGCCGATCGGTTTCTGGTTGTCATCCAGATACGAGAACGGGGCAGAGCTTTCGCGGTAGCCCAGCGTGATCGTGCCGGTTTCCTTGATCTTCTGCAGCGTGCCGCTCTGCGCATGGGCTGCAGTGACAGCGGCGAGGCCGAGCACGAGGCCCAGGCCGGTGGACAGAATGCGGGACTTCATACGCATGGTTCTCTCCTTGCAACAGTGTTGCGGCAGTTCGCACTTGGCATGGTGGCGCAGGCTCAGCGAATGCGCGAGTCCATGTTGCATGATCCAGCGCATTTTTTGCTGGTGCGAGATGGCGCATGATCGCAGCCTTGGGCGGAAGGGAATGAGGCCGAGCATGCATGTCTGTGTACTGGGAGCCGGAGTGGTCGGGCTCACAACCGCCTGGGCGCTCGCCGAGGCGGGCTGCGAGGTCACAATCATCGATGCCGCCGCCGGACCGGGCCAAGGTGCGAGCCGGGGCAATGGCGCGCAACTCTCCTACAATTTCGTCGCCCCGTTCGCCGCCCCGGACACGCTGTGGCATCTGCCGGCTTTGCTTCTCGACAGCGCCGCGCCGTTGCGCATTCGTCCGCGTCTGGATGCGGCGTTCATTCGCTGGAACCTCGAATTTCTGCGCGCTTGCACCGGCCGGATGGTGCGACAGACCACCGCCGCCCAATTGGCGCTCGCAACCCTCAGTCGCAGAGAGATGGACAAACTCGTCCAAACCGCGCCGTTCGAGTTCTCGCGCCGGGTGAATGGCAAGCTCGTCGTCTACCGCGGGCGTGCCAGTTTCGAGACCGCGCGACGGCAGGTGGAGACGCAGAAAGCATTCGGCACCGCACAGATCGTCCTCAACGGCCCCGAATGCCTGCGCGAGGAGCCCGGTCTGCGTATTCGGCCCGATCAACTGCAAGGCGGCGTCTACACGCCCAGCGAGGAGGTCGCCGATTGCGGTGCGTTCTGCGACCGGCTGGCCGAGACGCTGCAGACACGCAACAGCGTCACCTTCCACTTGGGAAGACGCGCTGTGCCGGTTTTGCGCGACGGGCGGCTGGTTGCAGTCCGGCTTGGCACCGAGGAGGTCACCGCCGACCAATTCGTCCTCTGCCTGGGCAGCGGTGCCGCCGGGTTCGCGCGCGCTTGCGGATTCCGCCTGCCGATAGAGCCGATGAAGGGCTATAGCCTCACCATGCGCCCGCGCGGGCCTTCCGCTGAGCTCACCCACAGCGTCACCGATTCCGATCGGAAGATCGTCTTCGCCCCACTCGCCCGCCCAGACGGTCAAGTGATCCGTGCGGCGGGTTGCGCCGATTTGGTGGGTGACGATCCGCGCATCGATCCGAAGCGTCTGGCCACCATCAGGCGTGGCGTTGCCGACGCGTTGGATGTCGATCTCGACTCCGACAATGAAGGCTGGGCCGGTCTGCGCCCCTGCACGCCGGACAGTCGCCCACTGATCGGCCCATCGCCGTTGGCAGGACTGTTTCTCAACACCGGGCATGGGGGCTTGGGCTGGACGCTGGCTTGCGGCTCGGCGCGGCTGGCGGTGGATATGCTGCTCGGGCTTGCACCATCGACAGATGTGACACCGTTTGCGCCGGGGCGATATCGGCTACGGTAGGGTGTCAATTCCGCAGGAATTGCACGATCCGGCCAGCCCGATGCTGCAATTCCTGCGGAATTGGCAACCTACTTACCATTGCTCATCCCGTTGACGCTCCGCGCGCCCGCTCGTACAGCTTGCAAACGTCCATCAACGAAAAAGGGAGACGCCCGCATGCTGAGTCGCAGCCGGATCACGCTGATCGCCGCCACCTTTGTCGCCGGGTTCGGCGCTTCATTGGCGCATGCCGACACCATCAAGGTGGGCATCACCCTCTCCGCCACCGGCCCAGCCGCCTCGCTCGGCATTCCGGAGCGAAATTCGGTGCCGCTGTTCCCAAAGAAGATCGGCAATGCGGACGTGCAATACATCGTCCTCGATGACGGCTCCGACACCGGTCGCGCGGTCGCGAACACCCGCAAGCTGATCGATGAGGACAACGTCGATCTGATTATCGGCTCGACCGTCACCCCAGCCTCGCTGCAGATGATCCCGGTGGTCGTTGAGAAGAAAGTGCCGATGATCGCCGCCGCCGCTTCGGGCGCGATCATCGCGCCGATGGATGAGAACAAGCGCTGGGTGTTCAAAGTTCCACAGAATGACGGTCTGATGGCCGATGCAATCACGGCGCACATGGCAAAGGCCGGCATCAAAACCGTGGGCTTCATCGGCTTCAACGATGCCTATGGTGATGGCTGGCTCGCAGAGTTCACCCGCTCTGCCACGGCCAAGGGGATCACGATCACCACGGCTGAGAAATACGGTCGCGCCGACACCACTGTGACCGGTCAGATCCTCAAGATCATGGCGACCAAGCCGCAGGCCGTGCTCGTTGCCGGCTCCGGCACGCCGGCCGCCCTGCCAGCGAAAACTCTGAAGGAACGCGGCTACACCGGCACGATGTATCAGACGCACGGCGTGGCGAACGCGGAATTCCTCAAGGTTGGTGGCAAGGATGTCGAGGGCACCTATCTGCCGTCCGGCCCGTTCCTGGTGGCGGACCAGTTGCCGGACAGCAACCCGATCAAGGCCGTGGCTCTGGACTACACCAAGCAATACGAGGTGGTTTACGGCCCCGGCACCGTCTCGACATTCGGCGCGCATGGCATGGACACTGCGCGTTTGTTCGGTGCGGCAGCACCGGTCGCGCTGACGCATGGCAAGCCCGGCACGCCGGAATTCCGCGCGGCTCTGCGTGACGCGCTCGAAGGTCTGCGCGGCCTCGTGGTCGACCATGGCGTCGTCAATATGTCGCCCACAGACCATAACGGCTTTGACGAACGGGCCCGCGTGATGGTGCAGATCGTCAACGGCGCTTGGAAGCTTCAGCCGTAATTGTGATCCCCGCACGTCATTGCGAGCACAGCTTGGCAATCCAGGAATTGGTTGATGGCACGCCTGGAATGCCACGCTCCGCTCGCAATGACGGTGAGGGTTAGCCGATTGCATTGGACGTATTTGAGGTAATGGACTCTTCGATTTTGCTTGCCCTGATCCAGGACGGAATCGTCAGCGGGGCAATCTATGCCCTGCTGGCATTGGCACTGGTGCTGGTGTTTGCGGTGACCCGAACGATCCTGATTCCGGTCGGCGAGGTCGTCTCGTTCGCCGCGCTGACTTACGCCAATCTGGACAACGGCAAGCCGCCCGCCGTGCTCATCCTGCTCCTCGGCCTCGGCGTGGCGGCGTTTCTGCGGGGGGCGATCTTCTCGCGAGGACGCGCTCTGATTCAACTCGGGGTGGAGACGTTGATCGTCCCCGGCACCATCGCCTTTGCCGCCACATTGCTGGCACCTTTGCAACTCGGCGTGGCGATGAACGCGGTGATTGCGATTGCCGTGGTGGCACCACTTTGCCCATTGCTCTACCGCCTCGCCTTCGCACCGCTGGCAGAGGCCTCGGTGTTGGTGCTCCTGATCGCTGCCGTCGGTACCCATCTGGCGATCTCCGGGCTCGGATTGCTGGTCTTCGGCCCGGAAGGCGCCCGCGGCGTGCCGTTTTCGGATGCCGTTGTTCAACTCGGCCCGATCATCTTCCCCGGTCAGGCAATCTGCGTGTTGGCCGCCACGCTGTGCGTGATGGGCGGGCTGTGGGCGTTCTTCCGCTTTACCTTGGCCGGTGCCGCGCTGCGGGCGACCGCGATCAATCGGCGTGGTGCCAGGCTGGTGGGCATTCCCACCGAGAATGCCGGATTGCAGGCCTTTTGGCTCGCAGGCCTGATCGCGGCGGGCTCAGGCGTGCTGATCGCGCCGCTGACCACGGTCTATTACGATGGCGGCTTCCTGATCGGGCTGAAGGGCTTTGTTGCCGCCATTGTCGGCGGATTGGCCTCCTATCCGGCGGCGGCGCTGGCGGCGATTCTCGTCGGTATTGTCGAGAGTTTCTCGTCGTTCTGGGCGAGCGCGTTCAAGGAGGTGATCGTCTTCGCGGGCATCATCCCGGTGCTGCTCTGGCGCTCACTGCGTCACGTCTCGGTGGAGGACGAGGAATGAAGCCGGCCATTTGGCTCGCCTTGGTGGCGGCCACGCTGGTGCTGCCCTGGCTGCCCGGCCTGCCGCTGTTCTGGGTCTCGCTTGCCTGCCAGATCGGCATCTCGGCAATCATCGCGGTGGGGCTGGTGGTGCTGACCGGTGTGGCTGGAATGACGAGTTTCGCCCAGGCCAGTTTGATGGGCATCAGCGCTTACACCACGGCACTGATCACCACCAAACTCGGGATCTCCCCTTGGCTCGGCCTGCCTGCCGCGATGGCGGTGACACTTGTGGTTGCCTTCGCGATTGGGTCGATCACGCTGCGGCTGTCCGGGCATTATCTGGCACTTGGCACCATCGCCTGGAGTGTGTCGCTTTATTATCTTTACGCCAATCTCGATCTGGTTGGCCGCAATGACGGGTTGACCGGTATTCCGCCGCTGTCGCTGTTTGGGCAGAAATTGATCGATATTCGCTTCTCCGCGCAGATCATCGGGCTGTCGTTGATCGGGGGGATGATCGCAAGCCTGCATCTGCTCGACAGTCGCTGGGGCCGCGCGATGCGGTCGCTGCGCGGTGGGGCAGTGGCTGCGGCGAGTGTGGGCGTTGATCTCGGCCGCGCGCGGATGCTGGCGTTCGTTTTTGCAGCGCTGATGGCGGCACTGGCGGGCTGGCTGTTCGCCCATATGCAACGCGTGGTGAACCCGACATCGTTCGGACTTGTGGCGGGTATCCAGTATCTGCTGATGGCGGTGATGGGCGGTGCGGCGCATCTGCCCGGCGCGTTGCTGGGCGCCACCGCCGTCGTGCTGGTCAACAACTCGCTGCAGGATTGGCTGCCGTTTCTGTTCGGCGCTGGCGTGAGCGCAGAGACGATTGTCTTCGGTGTCGCGCTGGTGCTGATCCTGCAAGCGGCTCCTGCCGGTCTATGGCCGGTGATCGCGCCACGCCTGTCTCGCTCGCATCGCGTCGCTGAGACGGCGCTGACGGTGCAGACAATGCCGAAGCTGGGTGCAGTGGCTTTGCGTGCCAGCGGTTTGCAACGCCGCTTCGGCGGATTGGTGGCCGTCGCCGATTTGTCCTTCACCCTGTATCAGGGCGAATTGCTCGGGCTGATCGGCCCCAACGGAGCCGGCAAATCGACCAGTTTCAACCTGCTCTCAGGTGCCGACCACCCGGATGCCGGACGCGTCGAGTTGGCGGGTCAGGACGTCACTGGCTGCACCCCGCAAATGATGGCGCGGCGCGGGCTTGCACGGAGTTTCCAGCATGCACGGTTGGTGCCGAGCCTCTCGGTGATCGAGAACGTCGCTCTCGGCGCGCATCTGCGCGGCCACGCCTCGCCGCTGTCTGCCATTTTGCGCCGTGACCGCGACGAGGAGGCACATATCTACGCCGAGGCCGCCCGCCAGCTTGCCCGCTGCGGCCTCGCCGATCTGGCCGACCACAATGCCACCAGCCTCGCCCTCGGCCAGCAACGCATCGTCGAGATCGCCCGCGCGCTGGCGGCCGGTCCCTCGGTGCTGCTGCTCGACGAGCCCGCCGCCGGGCTGCGCCATGGTGAAAAGCAGTCACTCGCCGCCCTGTTGCGCCAATTGCGCGATGAGGGGATGGCGATTTTGCTGGTGGAGCACGACATGGAGTTCGTGATGTCGCTGGCCGACAATCTGGTGGTGATGGATTTCGGCACGGTGATCGCAACCGGCAAACCATCCGACGTGCGCCGCAATCCGGCAGTGATCGAAGCCTATCTTGGCGGTGTCGCATGAGCCTGCTCGAAGCCCGGTCGGTCTCGGTTGCCTATCGTGGCGTCCGCGCGGTCGAGGCGGTCTCGATTGCCGTCGAACATGGCGAGATCGCCAGCGTGATCGGCCCGAACGGGGCCGGGAAGACGTCGTTGCTCGCAGCCTTGATGGGGCTGATCCCGTCCGACGGAGCGGTGATCTTCGACGGCGTGGACATTTCACGTCTGCCCACCGAGGCCCGTGTGGCACGTGGTCTCGCTTTGGTGCCGGAGAGCCGCGATCTGTTCGCGACGATGACGGTGCGGGAGAACCTCGCCCTAGGGGCGTATCGCCATCGCAGCGAGGGTGCGGCTGCGCGACGTGACGCGATGGAGCAGAATTTCATGCTGTTCCCGCGCCTGAAGGAACGCGTTGATCAACTCGCGGGCACGCTCTCCGGCGGTGAGCGTCAGATGCTGGCGATGGCGCGCGCCTTGATGGGCCGCCCACGGCTATTGATGCTGGACGAGCCGAGCCTCGGCTTGGCCCCGCTGATCGTGCGCGACATTTTCTGCATCATCGCCACGTTGCGCGACAGCGGCGTGTCGATCCTGCTTGTCGAGCAGAACGCCCGCGCGGCATTGGCGCTTTCGGCGCATGCAAGCGTTTTGGAGAATGGCAGCGTGACACTCTCCGGCGACAGTGCAACGCTTTCGGCGGATCAGCGGGTGACGGAGTTGTATCTTGGGGCGGCGGTTCAAGCGGTGTGAATTTTCCACGAACCTCCGCCTGTTCACGCGATCTGTGACTGGTTCGTTCGCGATTTGCAGCCTATCAGCCGTTCGACTCAGGAGATCACCATGCGCCCGTCCCGCAAGCTGCTCGCCGCCCTGCTTGCCACCACGCTGCTCGCCCCGATGGCCGGACATGCCGCCACCACGCCGGACGACGCGCAGTCGCTGCAGACCCAGTTGCATGACTGGCTCGCCGATCTGATCGGCCCCTTGCTCCCGGCGGGCGTGCAGCCCGTCACAGTGACCAGCGATGGCGACGGGTTCCGCCTGCGCGTTGAAAGCCCGGCAGCGCTGGATGCCTATGTGCCGCATGGCAGCGCGGTCTCGCTGCGCGCCACCAAGATCGATGGTGGCCGCTGGGCGCTGGATGATGCGGCCTTCCCCTCGCCGCTGACAATCACGCTGCCCTTCGCGGTCCAGCCGACGGCCACGGCGACGACAACCACCGCACCAGCGGCCCCAGGCACGCCACCCGGCCAGAGCCTGACGGTCACGCCGCAGGCCAGCGTCACATCCTCTGCCCCGACGATGTCGACGATCATGCTCAACAGTGACAAATCGATCTATCATGGCATTTTCGATCCCGCGCTCACCACAGAATCCCATTTCGAGACTCAGACCGATGGAGTCCGAAGCGTCGGCAAGGACTCTGAGACTTCAGCGGCACATGGCGAGAGTTCCTCGCGCTGGGAGAAGCTGTCGGCCGATGGGCGGATGACGATCCACACCGCGAGTTCGTCCGACCGGATCCACCAACATTTCGTGCAGCCCAACGGCGTGGCCGCTGATGTCGATTGGGCGCGCAGCACGTCGAACAACCAGATCAACGGGCTCTCCCCAGCGCGGCTGCGCGAGGCGATCCAGGCGCTCTCTCCTCTGCTGGCCTCGGGCAACAAACCCGGCGTGACGCCGGAGCAATCCGCGCAGTGGCATCGATTCATCGACGCTGTGTTTGATCTCGCCAACAGCATGGAGAGCCAGTCCGAGCTGTCCGGCGGCAGCTTCCGGATGGGCAACACGGTGGTGTCGGCCAAGACCATTCATGTTGGTGCCCAACTCGGCGCCCCTGAAGGCATCGTCTCGTTCGGTCTGCGGATGGACCTCCAGGGGCTGGACAGTCCGTCCGTGCCGCCGGGCGTCTGGCAGGAACTGATGCCGCACGCCGTCATCATCGCCCCGCGCCTCGGCGGCATCTCGCGGGAGCGGTTGCATCAATTCCTGCTCGATGCCGTCGACGGTGCCAATGCGCCCGACCCGCAAAAGGCCCGCGCCGACATCGTCGCGCGGATGATCGCCTCCGGTGTCAGCATCGGAATCGACGAACTGGCCTTCAGCCTCGGGCCGACAAAGCTCGAAGGCGCGGGTGCGATGGAGATCACCGGCCCGCAGAAGGTGACCGCCACTGCCGACGTCACCGCGCATAATCTCGATCAGTTGCTTGCCCGCGCAGCCAAGGAGCCCCAACTTGCCCAAGCGGTGCCGGTGCTCACTCTGGCACGCGGGCTTGGCAAGCCGGAAGGGGATGTCACGCGCTGGCATATCGACGTGCGCAACAACGCTGTGCTGATCAACGGCTTCGACCTCTCCGCCCTCATGCAGCGCCCGGCGGCACCACCCGCCGGCGGGCCAGCCACACTAGCACCAGCCCAGCCACGCTGAACGCCGCCATCAACCAGAACACGTTGCCAGCCCAAATCGGATAGAGCACGCTCACCAGCGCCATCAACAAGCCGGTGGGGGCGGAGACACCGAGCGACGCATAGACCGTCTGCGCGGTGGCGGCGAGATGCGGCGGCGAGCGCTCATTGATGATGCGTAAGGCAGCGAGGTACGGGATGGTGAAACTCATCGCGTGCAGCGGCTGCAGAACGGCCAACATCCAGGAATCGGTGGTCAACGCCGATCCGACCCAGCGCAGCGTGGCGAAACCGGCCGCGACCATCGTCAGCTTCCACGGATCGAACCGGCTGATCCGATTGCGCAGCAGCAGCATGACCACAATCTCCCCCACCACGCCCTCGGCCCAAAGCACGCCGATGATCTGGTTGGAAATCCCGGCCCGTCCCCAATACAGCGTCGAGAAGCCGTAATAGGCCGCATGTGCACCCTGCAGCAGCGCCGAGGAAGCAAGCACCAGCCGGTAATCCCGATTGGCCAGCAACGGACGGATCGCCGCCGCGCGACGCGGGGCGACCACCATCGGCACCGGCGCGACGGTGGGCAGGGAGATCACCGTCCAAAGATATCCGACCACCACCAGCCAGGCGACCGAGTTGGACCCCAGCCAGCCGACTGCGAAGCCACCGCCGAGGACTCCTGCCACAAACAGCGCGGAGCCTGCCGCGCGCACGTTGCTGAAGCTGAAGCCATGGCGCATGGCACTGCGCCAGACCATCGTGTCGGTGAGAGGGAAGCCCGCACTCGCCCCGGCGCTGGAGATCAACAGCAAGCCCAGCGTCGGCATGAACCCTTCCACCTGCGGCAGGAGCATCACGATCAACGGCAGAGCGCCGGTCAGCATTCCGGCCGCCATC
Organism: uncultured Rhodospirillales bacterium; assembly: GCA_903891315.1. GTDB lineage: Bacteria > Pseudomonadota > Alphaproteobacteria > Acetobacterales > Acetobacteraceae > CAIQQQ01. Next base: position 13,627 of record CAITEF010000485.1, read on the forward strand.
ACCCCGCGCAACCGCCCCAGCCGGTCTGCCGCATAGCCCCAAAGCGGAGCGGCAATGACGCGGGTCAGCGTGGAGAGCCCCATCGCCAGCCCGACCTCGCCGGTGGTCATCCCGTGGGCCGCCAGCAGGACCACGATGAACGTCATCAACACGCCATTCGCCGCGTAGAGCCCGGATTGGCAGATGACCAAGCGTGCGGCGATGTTCACCTATCCGCCCGACGCCGCAGCTGCGGCCTGATCCTGCACGCGACGCGCCATTGAGGCGATTCCGTTGCCCCGGTTGGTCGACAACGCCTCAATCAACCCGAGTTCTTTGAGAAATTTCGGGTCGGTGGCCAGAATTTCGGCGGGCGTCCTGCCGGAATAGACGCGCAGCAGAAGGGCGACGAGGCCCGAGACAATCGCGGCGTCCGATGAGCCCGCGAAATACAGCACCCCATCGCGCAGATCTGGCCGCAGCCAGACCCGGCTCTGACAGCCGGGCACACGATGAGCATCATCCTGCCATTCTTCCGGGAACGGCGGCAATTTGCGCCCAAGATCAATGATGTGTTGGTAGCGGTCCATCCAATCGTCGAACAGCTCAAGCTCTTCGGCGATGGCAGCAATAGCGGCCTGTGCGGAGTCGTCTTCGGGGAGCAGGAATGGGTCGGTCATGCCTTGGAGGTGACTTCCCTTGGGGCGCTCGTCAAGCAGGCTGTGTCATCGCCAACAAAAAAGGCGCTCAGGTTTCCCCGAGCGCCCCTTGTTTTACAGCCCGGAAAGCTCAGTGCGAGCGGCCCTCACCAGCACCGATGCCGGTCGCCGAACGGATGAACTGAGCAGGCCAGCCGGCCTTGTCCACCTCGGATTGCGCCGAGGTGTCGGTGATCGAGAACAGCCAGGTGAAGAAGAAGCCCATCGGCATCGAGAACAGCGCCGGGTTGCTATACGGCCAAAGCGCCGTCTTGTTGCCAAGCACCGCGACCCAGATCGACGGGCCAGCGATGGTCAGACCAAGCGCTGCGATCAGGCCAATGAAGCCACCGATCACTGCACCGCGGGTGGTCAGCTTGTCCCAGGTGACAGAAAGCAGCAGCACAGGGAAGTTCGCCGATGCCGCAATCGCGAAAGCCAAACCCACCATGAAGGCGATGTTCTGCTTCTCGAACGCAATACCCAGGACGATAGCGACAATGCCGAGAACGACGGTCGCCGCCTTGGAAACATGCATTTCGGTTTTGTCGTCGCTGGTGCCGCGTTGGAGCACCGAGGCGTAGATGTCATGCGACACCGCCGAGGCACCAGCCAGCGTCAGCCCCGACACCACCGCAAGGATGGTGGCGAAGGCCACGGCCGAGATGAAGCCGAGCAACAGATTGCCACCCACCGCATCCGCCAGCCAAACCGCGGCCATGTTGGCACCACCCTTGAGGGCCTTCGTCGCCGGATCGATGTAGTCCGGATTGGTCGCCACCAGCGTGATAGCGCCGAAGCCGATGATGAAGGTGAGGATGTAGAAATAGCCGATGAACGAGGTGGCAAACATCACCGAACGACGTGCTTCACGGGCGTCAGACACCGTAAAGAAACGCATCAGGATGTGCGGCATACCCGCGGTGCCGAACATCAGCGCCAGACCGAGCGAGATCGTGCCGGTCGGGCTGGCCACAAAGGCACCCGGACGCATGATCGCTTCATGCTTGGGGCTCTGCGCCACCGCATCGGCGAACAGCGCCGAAGGGTTGAA
>CAITEF010000486.1 GCA_903891315.1 uncultured Rhodospirillales bacterium
CCTCCGCCCCGGATATTCTGGCCAAGATCGCCGCCGCCCAGATGACCATCGTCTTCGTCAACACCCGTGCCCAGGCCGAGTTGATGTTCCAGGAGCTGTGGAAACTCAACGACGACACGCTGCCGATCGCCATCCATCACGGCAGTCTGGATATGGCGCAGCGCCTGCGCGTTGAGGCCGCGATGGCGGCGGGGCGATTGCGCGCCGTGGTCGCCACCTCCTCGCTCGATCTCGGCATTGACTGGGGCGGGGTGGATCAGGTGATCCAGGTGGGTGCGCCCAAGGGCGTCTCGCGTCTGCTGCAACGCGTGGGCCGCGCCAATCACCGGATGGACGAGGCGTCGCGCGCCTTGCTGGTGCCCGCCAACCGCTTCGAGGTGTTGGAATGCGAGGCGGCAATTGCCGGTGTCGCCGAGAGCGATCTGGATGGCGATCCGCCGCGTCCGGGCGGGCTCGACGTGTTGGCGCAGCATATTCTGGGCTGCGCCTGTGGCGGGCCGTTCTTGCCTGAAGAACTCTATGAAGAGATCCGCCAGGCCGAACCCTATGCCGATCTGACCCGCGAGGATTTCGACGCCACCCTCGATTATGTCGAGACCGGCGGCTACGCACTGGCGGTCTATGAGCAATATCGCAAGCTGTTCCGCGATTCGGAGGGGCGCGTGCATGTCCGCTCCGAACACGTCGCTCGCATTCACCGAATGAATATCGGCACCATCGTCGAGGCTCCGGTGCTGAAAGTGCGCTACGCCTCCAAAGGGCGCGGCTTCGGCGGTGCTGTCCTCGGCGAGATCGAGGAATATTTCGTCAACATGCTCACCCAAGGCGACACCTTCATCTTCGCCGGACGTCTGCTCAGTTTCATGCGCCTTCGTGAGAATGTGGTGGAAGTGATCGATGGCGGCACCGGTGAGCCGAAAGTGCCGGCCTATGCCGGTGGGCGGATGCCGATGACCACCAATCTCGCCGCCCGCGTGCGCGCGATGCTGAACACGCCGAGCCTGTGGCGCGATTTCCCCGAGCCGGTGCGCGAATGGCTCGACATGCAGCGCCTGCGCTCGGCGCTGCCCGGCCGCGATGACCTGCTCGTCGAGACCTTCCCGCGCGGGGATCGCTGGTATCTGGTCGCCTATTGCTTCGAGGGCCGACACGCGCATCAGACGCTCGGGATGCTGATCACCAAACGGATGGAACGCTTCGGCATGAAGCCGCTCGGCTTTGTGGCAACCGACTACGTGATGGCGACGTGGTCAGCCGAGGAGCCGACCGGCATTGATCGTCTGTTCGAGGAAGACATGCTCGGCGACGATCTGGAGGCATGGATGGAGGAAAGCTCCATGCTCAAACGCACCTTCCGCAACGTGGCGGTGATTGCAGGCTTGATCACGCGCCACTATCCCGGCCAGGACAAGAACAGGCGACAGGTGACAGTGAACTCCGATCTGATCTACGACGTGCTGCGCCGCCACCAGCCCGGCCATATCCTGCTGCGCGCGACGCGGGAGGATGCCAAAGGCGGTCTCACCGATCTTGGCCGCATCGCCGAGATGCTGGCTCGCATCAAGGGCCGGGTTCGCCATCGCCCCCTGCCCCGCGTCTCCCCGCTGGCAGTGCCGGTGCTGCTGGAAATCGGGCGTGAGAGTGTGCGCACGATTGAATCAGATGAGGATCTGCTCACCGAAGCAGCCCTCGTCGCCGAAGCCAGCCTGCCGCCCGAGCGGCAATTGGGCCTCGCCCTATGACCGCAGCCCCTCTGCATTTTGCCGGTGAGCGGTTGATGCTCGATCCGTCCGGCGCGCTGTGGTGGCCGTCACGCAAAACGCTGGTCGTCTCTGATCTGCATTTCGAGAAAGGGACCGCCTTTGCCGAGACTGGCTCGCTGCTGCCCCCCTTCGACACGCGCGATACGTTGGCTCTGCTGACGAGTTTCCTGCGGCGGTATCGGCCGGAGAGCGTGATTTTGCTCGGGGATTCCTTTCACGACAGTCGCGGCGCGCAAAGGCTGGGCGAAAGTGATCGCGCCCGTCTGCTGCATTTGGCGACCAGCACGGAATTCGTCTGGATCCTCGGCAATCACGACGCGACACCGCCCGAGGGATTGCCGGGCGAGAGCCACGCTGAGTTGAAGATCAGCAACCTCACCTTTCGCCACGAAGCCAAGCCGGGGAAGGTCGTGGGCGAGATCAGCGGACATTTCCACCCGAAGGCCCGCGTGGCGGTGCGCGGCACCTCGATCTCACGGCCTTGCTTCGTGATGGACGGCTATCGGCTGATGTTGCCCGCCTTGGGGGCCTATACGGGTGGGCTCGACGTGTCAGACGCCGCCATTGCGCTGCTCTATCCGCGCGGCGGGCGGGTCTGTTTGCTGGGGAAGGAGCGGCTGCATTCCTTTCCATTTGCGGCATCAAGGCCCAAACCGGGCGTTGCGGTTTCGCCGGGCGGGGTCATCTAGCCCGTAGCGTCAGTGCGCGGAGCGAAGCGACGAAGCAACCCAGGCGTCACGCCAAGCGATTCCTGGGTTGCTTCGTCACCTCCGGTTCCTGGCAATGACGAGTGTTTTGCATCTGCCCCATGATTTCGCCCGTATACCCAATGAAAGGACCCCACTTGCCCGCATCCGCCGCCCCGCCCGTCCTGCTCTGGTTCCGCCGCGATCTGCGGTTGGCGGACAATCCGGCATTGGCGGCGGCGCTGGAAACCGGATTGCCGGTCATCCCGGTCTTCATCCTCGACGACACCACACAAGGCAAATGGGCACCCGGCGGTGCATCGCGCTGGTGGCTGCATCA
>CAITEF010000487.1 GCA_903891315.1 uncultured Rhodospirillales bacterium
CTCGAAAAGCTCCAGCATTGGGACCGCAACGCGCCGCTGCCCGGTGATGTCGACCGCGAGATCCCGTGGGACGAAGCCCGTGAGACCGTGCTGCGCGCCTACAGCGCCTTTTCGCCGGAACTCGCCGCTGTCGGGGCCGAGTTCTTCGACAAGCCCTGGATCGATGTCGGCCCCCGCCCCGGCAAATCCGGCGGCGCTTTCGCGCACCCGACGGTGCCCTCCGCCCATCCCTATCTGCTGCTGAACTATCACGGCAAGACGCGCGACGTGATGACGCTCGCCCATGAACTCGGCCATGGCGTGCATCAGGTGATGGCGGCCAAGCAGGGGTATTTCCTCTCCGGCACCCCGCTCACTCTGGCCGAGACCGCCTCGGTCTTCGGTGAGATGCTCACCTTCCGCGCGCTGCTCGACGCGCAGACCGACCAGGCCAAGCGCCGCCTGATGTTGGCCTCCAAGGTGGAGGACATGCTCAACACCGTGGTGCGCCAGATCGCCTTCTACGAATTCGAGCGCCGCCTGCACACTGCGCGGCGCGAGAGCGAACTCACCGCCGAGCAGATCGGCGAGATCTGGCTCGACGTGCAGCGCACCTCGCTCGGCCCGGCCTTCGAATTCACCCCGGAATACAGCGTCTTCTGGGCGTATGTGCCGCATTTCGTGCACTCGCCGTTCTATGTCTACGCCTACGCGTTTGGGGATTGCCTGGTGAACGCGCTCTACAGTGTGTTTCAGTCCGGCCATCCCGGCTTCCAGGCGAAATATCTGGAGATGCTGAAGGCGGGCGGCACCAAGCGGCACAAGGAGCTTCTCGCCCCCTTCGGCCTGGATGCCTCTGACCCGGCCTTCTGGCGCAAAGGGCTCGACGTCATCGCAGGGTTTATCGACGAGTTGGAGCAGGCCTCGTGACGGACGCTGAAGACAAATCGTCGCTGTTCGGCGAACTGCGCCGGATGGCGAAAACCTCCGGTGCGGTGGGTGGCATCGCCATGCGGGTGGCCGGCAGTCGGATGGGGATCAAATCCGACCGCGCCGCGCACGCCGAGGACCTGAAAGTCATTCTCGGCGGCCTCAAAGGCCCGCTGATGAAGGCCGCGCAGTTCCTCACCACCATCCCGGACGCGCTGCCGAAGGAATACGCCGCCGAACTCTCCAACCTCCAGGCCAACGCCCCCTCGATGGGGGCTGCCTTTGTCCGTCGCCGCATGCAGGGCGAGTTGGGCGCGAATTGGCAGAGCCGGTTTGCCGAATTCGACCTCACCGCCGCCGCCGCTGCCTCGCTCGGTCAGGTGCATCGCGCCACCCTGCCAGATGGTCGGAAAGTCGCCTGCAAGCTGCAATACCCGGACATGAACTCCACCATGGAGGCCGATCTCAAGCAGTTGAAGCTGGCGATGTCGATCTATCACCGGATGGATTCGAGCATCGACCCGGAGGAGATCTACAAGGAACTCGCCGAGCGCCTTCGCGAAGAACTCGACTACACCCGCGAAGTCGCCCAGATGAAGCTTTACGGCATCATGCTAGCGGGCACGCCCAATGTGCATGTGCCGGTCCCGGTGGAGGACCTCAGCACACGTCGCTTGGTGACGATGAACTGGCTCGAAGGCCGCGCTTTGATGAAGCGGCTGGATGAAGACCCGCCGCTCGAAGAGCGCAACATCACTGCAGATGCGCTGTTCCGTGCTTGGTATCTGCCGTTCTACCGCTACGGCGTCATCCACGGCGACCCGCATCTGGGCAATTATCAGGTCTGCCCGGACGGGACGCTGAACCTGCTCGATTACGGCGCGATCCGGGTGTTTCCGGCGAAATTCGTGGCAGCCGTGATCACGCTCTACGAGGCGATCCGCGACGATGATCGCGAGAAATCCCATTTCGCCTATGAGCAATGGGGCTTCACCGATCTGTCCAACGAGAAGATGGACATCCTCAATATCTGGGCGAAATTCCTCTACGAACCGCTCTGCGACGACCGGGTGCGCCGCATCACCGAGGTGGACGACCCAACCTTTGGCCGCTCGGTGGCGTTCAAGGTGCATGAGGGCCTGAAACGCGTGGGCTCGGTGCAGCCGCCGCGCGAATTCGTGTTGATGGACCGGGCGGCGATTGGTCTGGGCAGCGTGTTCTTCCGCCTCAAGGCCGAACTGAACTGGTGCCGCCTGTTCCATGAATTGATCGACGATTTCCGCACCGAGGATTTGGCGGCACGCCAAACAGCTGCGCTGGCAGAGGCGGGCGTGCCCAACAGCTTGTAGGGTGTCAATGTCGCAGGAATAGCACCAAAGGGCTGGCGTGACGGTGCAATTCCTGCGGAATTGGCACCCTATGGCCACTTATGCAGGGCCACCAAGGCGTGGGACCCGCATTGCGCTGCGCTTATGCGGGCTATCGTCACGGAATGGTTGGTCGCCGAGCCGAATGACGCACCCGTAGGATGCGGACGGTGTCCCGAACGATGCGACACCGGATGACATAGGGATATGCAGGGATCACCAATTCGCGCATGGTCGCGCCAGACACCGCCCGCCCACGGTGTGGGAAATGCGCAAGATTGTTGCCTGCTGCTATCAACCCCTCCGCGACTTCGCCCGCGGCTTTGGGGTTGAACTGCTCGATAGAGGCCCGGATCACTTGCAACTGGACAAGTGCTGTCTCGGACCAAACAACCTCATGCATTAACGCTTAGGCTGAGGGCATGGCAGCACATTCGGGGTTCCCCACGATTTTAGCCACTTCACCACTTCTTCATGTGGCACCACCCGACCTGCTTCGATGTCTGCTTCGGCAAGAGCATCCAAACGCGCCTCCTCGGCGGCGTCCCATTCAGGTTCGAAGATCGAACGGCCTTCAGGTTCGGCCGTCGGTCTAGCCTTTCGGGCAAAAATTTGCGGCAACACGAGGTATCGAAGTCGCCATCAGAATCCGATGATAGCAACACGGCGCGCCAAATAGAAGTAATCAGGATCACATACGCAGACGCCCGCTTCCGTTGGATGGTTGACGCGGCGTTCCAATCCCCCAAAGCTGCCCGAAACCCTGGGGAGCCCTGCCATGTCCCATCAATCCCGTCGTCGCAGCCTTGTCCCGCATCCGGTGGTGCTGATGCTCTGGCTGATCGTGCTGGCGGGGGCGCTGACGTGGCTGGTGCCGTCGGGCGAGTTCAAGCGGGCGGGCAAAGGGCTGGTGGTGCCGGACACTTATACGGTGATCGACAAGCCGCTCAGCGTCTCGGAATTGTTCGTCAATCCGAAAATGCTGGAACCGGCGGGCGCGAAGCCTGCCGTGGGGGCAGCGAAGACGGCGGAGCCGGCCAGTGTAGTGGCGCTTCTCGCCGCGATCCCAGCGGGGATGGTGCGTGCGGCTGGGCTGATTTCGATGATCTTCTTCATCGGCGGCATGTTCGGGGTGCTGAAGGCGACCGGGGCGCTGACGGCGGGGCTGGAGCGGCTGCTCGCGCGATCACGCGGCAATATCTATCTGTTGGCGCCGATGATCATGCTCACCGTCTCGGCGGGCAGCACGTTTTTGGGGTTGATCTCGGAATATCTGCTGATCATCCCGCTGATGATGCTGCTCGGCGAGAGGCTCAAACTCAAGCCGATGCACGCTTTTGCGATCGTCGCGATCCCGGCGAAGATTGGCTATGTTGCCTCGGTGACCAACCCCCTGCCGCTGGTGATCGCGCAGCCGATGCTGGGGCTGCCGGTGTTCTCCGGCCTCGGGCTGCGGCTGATCGCCTGGGTGGTGATGCTGGGAATCGGCATCCTGTTCCTGCTTTGGCACATTCGCCGCACCGGGTTCACCGCCTCGGTGGAGGGCATCGACCATAGCACACTGAGCGGTCGGCATCAGCTTGTGCTGGCGCTGACCGGGCTGTCAGTGGTGGGGCTCTGCTACGGAGCGAGTGCGCTCGACTGGGGCAATTTGCAGCTTGGCGCGTACTACATCGCCGTGGCCTTGGTGCTGGCGTTGGCGGGCGGGTTGAGTTCGGAGGTGGCGGCGGAGAGTTTTCTGGAAGGGATGAAGGGGATGGTTCTCGCCGCCCTGCTGGTGGGTCTGGCGGCGTCAGTGGATGAGATTTTGCGCGGGGCGCAGGTGCTCGACAGCGTGATCAATTTCCTCGCCAACCAGACGCGCGGCCATGCGCCGGGGTTGGTGGCCAATCTGATCATGGGGGTGGAGATGATCCTCGGCCTGCTGATCCCGTCGATCTCGGGCAAGGCTGCGATCTCGATGCCGATCCTGGGCCCGATTGCGCAGCTTTCCGGCGTGTCGGGGCAGACGACGGTGCTCGCCTTTCTGTTCGGCAGCGGGCTGACGAATATGTGCTCGCCGACTTCGGGGATGCTGCTGGCCTATCTCGGGACGGCGAAGCTCGACTACCCGGCGTGGCTTCGGTTCATCGCACCGCTGGCGGGCATGGTGCTGGTGGTTTCGATGGTGTTGTTGGTGGCGGCGGTGGCGATTGGGTATTGAGAGGCTATTTGCGGTGGCCATACACCGTGATTGAACGGTGATACGGGCCGAGGCCGGGGAAGAGCTGGAGCAGCTTCATGTCCAGCCAATCGGCGGCGAAGGTGAGCCGGTTTTCCGGGTCGGAGAAGAAGAAGCGGCTGATCACCGCAGCGGGCACGTGGAACAGCTCGGTGTAGAGATGCTCGGCGGTGAAATATTCCGCCATGATCGCCAATTCCTCGCGGCCGAGCGGCTTTTCGTCCGGCGTGCGGGCCTTGGGGGTGAGGAAGCGGACAAGGCGGGCCACCGGGTTGAGGATCAGCGGCTCAACGAATAGGAGGCGACCGCCCGGCTTGAGCACACGGGCGATTTCGCCCATCGCCACGCGGAAATCCAGATGGTGCAGAATGGCGACGCCGAAGACGAAATCGAAGCTGGCATCAGGGAAGTCCAGCTTGTGGGCATCCATCAGGCGGAATTCGATGGGGTAGTTGAAGGATTTCGCCAGTTCCTCGCCCTGATCGAGTTCGGTCTGCGAGATGTTGATGCAGACCAGCCGGTTGGGGCGGGAGCCGAAGCGGTAGAGTGTGGCTTCCCAGGAATGCGAGCCGATTTCCAGCGCGTCGAGCCCGGTGACGCTGGCGGCGACGGCGCGGACGAAATCGTTGCGACGCTCCCGTGCCGGACCACCATTGGCGTGGGCGAGGGCGGCCTCGTAGCCATCGCGCTGCAAGGTCTGGCCATCCCAGATCTCGGCCTCACGCGCCACGCGTTCGGTCTGACTGCCGCTCATACAAAACCCCTCATCGGCCAGTCCGGCCCCGTCAGGCCGGACAAAAGCCGCAAAATCAACCTAGGGGCAAGCCCTGAATAAAGCGTTTCTTCAGGCGGCGTCGGGCTCGCCCTGAATCGGCGTGACACCGAAGCCTTCGAACATCGCCGTCACCTCGGCAATCGCCGCCTCGGCCTGCTCCTCGCTGGTGCCCTTGGCGACGATCGCCACACCTTGGCCGTGGGCGCGGTAATACGGATAGGAGCCGATATCGAGTTCCGGATAGCGCGTCTGGATCGCCTCCAGCGGCGCTGCGATCTGGCCCTCGGCGGCACGGGTGGCGTGCACCGCGCGCGAGATGATCGGCGCGCCGCCCGCGAGCGTGGTGGCGAGGGTGGCGAACATCGCCTGCATGATGCGGGGAACCCCCGCCATCACATGCACATTGCCGATGGAAAAGCCCGGTGCGATGGAGATCGCGTTGTCGATCAGCGTGGCCCCGCGCGGCATCGTCGCCATGCGCTGGCGGGCCTTGTTGAACGAGGCGACGCCGTCAGGCGTTTTGGCGTAATGCGCCTCCATCCGCGCCCAGGCCTCGGGATGCGGCTCCCACGGCACGCCGAAGGCGGCGGCGACGCATTCGCTGGTGATGTCGTCATGCGTCGGCCCAATGCCGCCGGTGGTGAAAACGTGATCGAATTTCGCCCGCACCTCGTTGACGGTGGAAATAATCGTCTCCGGCACGTCGGGGATAACGCGGACCTCGCGCAGCGGGATGCCGATGGCACCGAGGCCCTTGGCGAGGAAATTGATGTTGGCGTCCTGGGTGCGGCCGGAGAGCACTTCGTTGCCGATCACCAGCAGGCAGGCGGTGGGGTTCTTGGTCATTCTGGTCCCTCCCCGGGAGTATCACAAAAAATCGCGCAGCAGCGGCACCAGCGGCACGTCCGCTTCGGGCATCTTATAGTCGGAAAGCTTGCCCGGTGGCACCCAGGCCAAACGCTGGCCTTCCTTCGCCGTCACCATCCCGCGCCACCGCCTGCAGAGAAACAGCGGCATAAGCAGATGGAATTTCTCATAGGCGTGGCTGGCAAAGGTGAACGGGGCGAGACAGGCCTCGGAGACGTCGATGCCAAGCTCCTCGCGCAATTCCCGGATGAGGGCCACTTCCGGCGTCTCGCCCGGCTCGACCTTGCCGCCGGGGAATTCCCACAGCCCCGCCATCGATTTGCCCTCGGGGCGTTGGGCGAGCAGGACGCGGGTGTCGCTGTCGATCAGGGCGACGGCGGCCACGAGGACGATCTTCTTCGCATCGGCGGTTGCAGGTTTTTCGCCCGGCTCGGCCTTGGCGGTGCCGTGATCGCCGAAGACATCGGTGCGGTTGATCTCGAAATGCAGCACGCGGCGCTCGGTGCCGGTGGCCATCGACATCTTCATCCCCTCACCGACATGGCGAAAGCCGATGCGGCGCAGGACGGCAATCGAGGCCCCGTTATCGGTGAGCACGCTGGTTTCGATGCGATCAATCGCCAGATGGGCCAGCGCCCAACGCGACAGCCGCATCGCCGCCTCGGTGGCAACCCCATGGCCCCAATAGGGGCGACCAACCCAATAGCCGAGTTCGGCCACGCGGGCATCGGCCTGGACGGTCAACCCGATGCTGCCGACCAGGATCTCGGCATCGCCATCGCGCCCGCTGATGGCGAGATTGTAGGCGGTGCCCGCCTCCAGCCGCTCGCTGGCGCTGGCGACCCATAATTCGGCATCGGCGACGGTGTAGGGGAACGGGACGCGCGAAAGCGGGCGGATGACTTCCCAATCACTCAACAGGCGATGGATGGCCGGTACATCGGAAGCGCGCCAGGGCCGCAGCGTCAGACGGTCGGTGGTGAGTTCGGTGAAGACGGGTGCGTCCATCCGGAAAGGTTTGCCGGATTTTGGGTTGCGCCGGAAGGGGTGCCCTGCATCGTCGGAACGGCGTTTCGATGCCAAACAAACCACAGAAAAAAATTCACTTGCTGGACGGAAAACCGCCAATTTACTCTTTGGGTTGTCGGAAGGGAGAATCGTGATGACATATTCTTTGTTCAAAAGCCGCCGGTCTGTTCTGAAG
>CAITEF010000488.1 GCA_903891315.1 uncultured Rhodospirillales bacterium
CGATGCAGCCAACTCTGCGATGGATTGCTGCGCTGCGCTTGCAATGACGGTTTGGGGCAATCACGGTTCAGCCTAAAACCATCCCTCACTAACTATCACGCGGCAATTCAGCACGCGGCTGCCAGACCAACAACTTCGCCTCGGCAACCGTCACCACCGCATCCAGCGCCAAGGCACAGGCGGTCAGCACGGCAATCCCCGCGAAGACCGCATCAACATCGAACACACCTTGCGCCTGCAAAATCAGATAGCCCACCCCAGCAGCGCTGCCGAGATATTCGGCGATCACCGCCCCCACGAAGGCCATGCCCACCGAGACATGCAGCGAGCTGAACACCCAGCTCATCGCGGCGGGCAGATAGACGAAGCGCAGCAATTGCGCCCGGCTCGCCCCCAGCATCCGCGTGCCGTTCAACACCACCGGCGAGACCTCGCGCACGCCTTGCAGCACGTTGAAGAACACGATGAAAAACACCAGCGTGAAGCCAAGCGCCACCTTGCTGCCCATGCCGAGGCCAAACCACATCGCGAAAATCGGCGCCAAAATCACGCGCGGCATCGCGTTGGCCGCCTTGATGAACGGGTCGAGCACCGAGAGCGTGCGCGGGCTCAGCCCAAGCCACAGCCCTGCCAGCACGCCCGCCGTGGTGCCGCTGGCGAATGCCATCAGCGTCTCGCCGATGGTCAGCGCCAGATGCGGCCAGATTTCGCCCGAGACGAACCATTCGACGATCTGTTTGCCAATCGCCGTCGGGTGCCCAAAGAACAACGGCGAGAGCAGGCCGGTGCCGACGCCGACATACCAAAGCCCGAGCAGGAAAGCCGCCAGCAGCGCACGATAGACCGCAATCATGCCGCCACACTCCGCCGATAGGTCTTGAGTACCTCATCGCGCAGCACCGCCCAGATTTTGGCGTGCAGGTCCTGGAAGCCATGGGTGTGGCGGATCTCGGCCACGTCACGCGGGCGCGGCAGGTCGATGGCGAATTCGGCAATCGGTTTGGTCGAGGGGCCAGCCGAGAGAACCACCACCCGATCTGACAGGCTGATCGCCTCCTCCAGATCATGGGTGATGAACAGCACGGTTTTGCGCGCCCCTTCACCCCCCTGCCAGAGGGCGAGAAGCTCGTTCTCCATCATCAGCCTGGTCTGCACGTCCAGCGCGGAGAACGGCTCGTCCATCAGCAAAATCGGCGGATCGAGGATCAGCATCTGCGCCAATTGCGCGCGCTTGCGCATCCCGCCGCTCATCTGGTGCGGATATTTGTCACCCGCGCCATGCAATCCCACCCGATCCAGCCACGCATCGGCGCGTCTGCGCGCCTCCGGCATCGGCGTCCCGGCAAATTGCAGCCCGGCGGCGATGTTGTCGCGCGCGTTGCGCCATGGCATCAGGCTCTCGCCCTGGAACAGATAGCCCGCCTGCCGATTGATATTGGTCACCTCAGCCCCGAGGCTCTTCACACCGCCACCCGAGGGGGCGAGCAATCCGGCGGCGAGGTTGAGCAACGTGGATTTGCCGCAGCCCGTGGGGCCGACGACAGAGACGAACTCGCCCGGCTCAATCCGCAGGCTGGCACCGCCCAGAATCGTGGCATCGCCAAAGCGCACCACTGAATCGATGAATTCCAAAGCCGCCATTTTGCCTCCCTTTGCGCGTTATAGCGTGCCCACCCGCTTGACGCGATGGCGGTTTGGCAGCGCAATGCGCAAGGGGGGGGCGTGAACGCGCCAAGAGGATAAGTCGATGGATTTTGGGCTGACCGAAGATCAGCGGGCATTTCAACGCACCGCGCGTGATTTCGCGCGCGCAATTCTGGCCCCCCAGGCCGGACGCTGGGACGAAGACAAGCATTTCCCCGCCGAAGAACTGAGAGAGGCGTGCCAATTGGGCTTCGGCGGCATCTACGTGCCGGAAGAATTCGGCGGCACCGGCCTGTCCAGACTCGATGCGGCGCTGATCTTCGAGGAACTTGCCTACGCCGATCCCTCAACCACGGCGTTCCTGACCATCCACAACATGGTCGCCTACATGATCGCCCGCTTCGGCAATGACGAGCAGCGCGCGCGTTGGCTGGCCGACATCATCGCGGGCGACAAATTCGTCTCCTACGCGCTCACCGAACCCGGCTCGGGCTCGGATGCGGCGGCACTGAAGACGCGCGCCGTTGCCGAGGGCAATGCGCATTACAAGGTCAACGGCTCGAAAGCCTTCATCTCGGGCGGAGGACGCTCGGATCTCTATGTCACGATGATGCGCACCGGTGACGACACCGCGCGCGGCATTTCCTGCGTCGTGGTCGAGAAGGGCACCGCGGGCCTGTCTTTCGGCAAGCCCGAAAACAAGATGGGCTGGAACTCGCAGCCCACCACGCTGGTCAATTTCCAGGATTGCGTGGTGCCGGTCGCCAACCGGCTCGGGCCGGAAGGCGAGGGGTTCAAATACGCGATGATGGGGCTCGATGGCGGGCGCATCAACATCGCCGCCTGTTCGCTCGGCGGCGCGCAGGCCTGTCTCGATGCCGCCTTGGCCTACGCAAAAGAACGTCGCGCCTTTGGAAAGTCGCTCACCGATTTCCAGGCGCTGCAATTCAAACTCGCCGATATGGCAACCGAACTCGAAGCCGCCCGCCTGATGGTCCATCGCGCCGCCGTGGCGTTGGACAACGGCGAGCCAGACGCCACGATGCGCTGTGCCATGGCCAAGCGCTACGCCACCGACATTTGCTTCCACATCTGTGACGAAGCCCTGCAGCTGCATGGCGGCTACGGCTACATCAAGGACTACCAGATCGAGCGCTTCGTGCGCGATTTGCGCGTTCATCGTATCCTTGAGGGAACCAACGAAATCATGCGCGTGATCATTGCGCGCAAGCTGCTGGAGGCCGCCGCATGAGCCGCATCGCATTCCTCGGTCTCGGCAATATGGGCATGCCGATGGCCATCAATCTCGCCAAGGCAGGCCACGAGGTGATCGGATTCGACATCGTTCCCGCCGCACGCGATGCCTTCGAGGCGCACGGCAATTCCGCCGCCACGATCGGCGAGGCAGTGGCGCGCGCCGAATTCGTCGTCACCATGTTGCCTGCGGGCAAGCATGTGCGCGAGGTCTATGATGTTGTCCTCAAGCAAGCCAAACCCAGCGCCTTGCTGATCGACTGCTCGACCATTGATGTCGCCACCGCCCGCGAGGTCGCCGACATGGCCGCCGCCGAGGGCTTCACCATGCTCGACGCTCCGGTCTCCGGTGGCGTCGGTGGTGCTGCGGCGGGAACGCTCACCTTCATGGTTGGCGGCCCGGCCCCTGCCTTCGAGCGCGCCAAGCCGATCCTGGAGGCGATGGGCAAAACCATCGTGCATTGCGGGTTCGTGGGGGCCGGTCAGGCCGCCAAAATCTGCAACAACATGATCCTCGGCATCTCGATGATCGCGGTCTCCGAAGCCTTCGCCCTCGCCGACCGGCTCGGCCTCGACCACCAGAAACTCTTCGACGTGGCGAGCAAATCCTCCGGCCAATGCTGGTCGTTGACCAATTACTGCCCGGCTCCCGGCCCGGTGCCGAATTCGCCCGCCAACCGCGACTGGCAGCCCGGTTTTGCCGCAGCCCTCATGCTGAAAGATCTGCGCCTGTCGCAGGAAGCCGCACTTGCCTCGGGCGCTGCCACCAAACTCGGCGCGGAGGCGACGAATTTCTACGCCGAACTGGTGCAATCCGGCTTCGGGGGGAAGGATTTCTCCTACGCCTATCGCTTTTTGGCTGACCTGGACGGGAACGGAGAATGACCAGCTTCGTCGAAGCGCGCGACTTCATCCTCGCGCATCGCACCGACTACGCCACCGCCTACGCAGGCTTCCAATGGCCGCAGCCGGAAGAATTCAACTTCGCGCTCGACTGGTTCGACGCCGTTCTGGCCAAGGGCGAACTGGCCCACAAACCCGCTCTGCGCATCGTGGGAGCCGGTGCGGCCGAAGTCACCTTTGCCGAGCTTTCCACCAGTTCCAACGCGGTCGCCAGTGGTCTGCGCGATCTCGGCGTCAAACGCGGTGACCGCATTCTGCTGATGCTCGGCAACGTCGTCCCGCTCTGGGAGACCATGCTGGCTGCGATGAAACTGGGTGCCGTCGTGGTCCCCGCCACCACGCTGCTCACCGCCGAGGATCTGGCCGAGCGCGTCGCCCGCGTGAAGGCCCGCTTCGTCATCGCCTCCGCCGCCGATGCCGAGAAAGTCGCCAATGTGGACGCGGTGCGGATCACTGTGGGCCCGGTGATCGGCTGCGTCGATTTCGAGACCCTGCGCGGCGGCGACACCGGATTCACCCCGGATGCGGTGACCAAGGCGTCCGACCCGCTGCTGCTCTATTTCACCTCCGGCACCACCGCCCGCCCCAAACTGGTGCTGCACACCCACGCCTCCTACCCGATCGGCCATCTCTCAACGGTCTATTGGCTCGGCCTGCTGCCGGGGGACATGCATCTGAACATCTCCTCACCTGGCTGGGCGAAACACGCTTGGAGCTGCTTCTTCGCGCCCTGGATCGCGGGTGCCACGGTGTTCATCTGCAACCAGCCCCGCTTCAACGCCCCCGCGTTGCTGGATGCAATCCGCGACAATGGCGTCACCACTTTGTGCGCCCCGCCGACGGTGTGGCGGATGTTCATCCAGGAAGATCTCGGCCGCTGGAAAACCTCATTGCGCGAAGTCTGCGGCGCGGGTGAGCCGCTGAACCCCGAGGTGATCTCCCAAGTCGAACACGCCTGGGGCCTCACCATCCGCGACGGCTACGGCCAGACCGAGACCACCGCGCAGATCGGCAACCCGCCGGGCCAGGAACTCCGCCCCGGCTCGATGGGCCGCCCGCTGCCGGGCTACCGGATTCGACTGCTCGATGTGGACGACAATGACGCGCAGGAAGGTGCCGTCTGCATCGCGCTGGACCCGGCGCCGATCTCGCTGATGCGCGGCTACCAGCAGGATGATGGCTCGTTCTCCGGCATCGATGAGAATGTCTATCGCACCGGCGACGTGGCCAACCGCGATGCGGATGGCTACCTCACCTATGTCGGTCGCAGCGATGACGTCTTCAAAGCCTCCGATTACCGCATCTCGCCCTTCGAGCTTGAGTCGGTGCTGATCGAGCATCCGCTCGTCGCCGAGGCCGCCGTGGTGCCCGCCCCCGATCCTCTGCGTCTGGCGGTGCCGAAAGCGTATATTGCGCTCGTCGCTGGTGCAGAGGCGGATGAAGAGGCCGCGCGCTCGATCTTCGAGCACTGCCGCGCCCGCCTCGCGCCCTACAAGCGCATCCGCCGCCTGCAATTCGCCGAACTGCCCAAGACAATCAGCGGTAAGATCCGCCGCGTCGAATTGCGCAAGGCGGAAGAGGCGCTCTCAGCACGGCCCGAGGGTGAGTTCCGCGAGGATGATTTTGCATCGTGACCTCGTAGGATGGGTGAGAGCAGCGCTACCCATCACTGTGCAGATTTGATGGGTGGCGCTGCGCTTACCCATCCTACGGATTGAAGCGGGAAACTTAGCATGGCCAGCAACACCGATTACGGCATGGATTTCGATCTCGGCGAGGAGATCGACGCGCTGCGTGACACCGTCCGCCGCTTCAGCGACGTCGAAATCGCCCCCCGCGCCGCCGATATCGACCGCGAAAACACCTTCCCCGCCGATCTCTGGCGCAAAATGGGCGATCTCGGCGTCCACGGCCTCACCGTGCCCGAAGAATATGGCGGTGCCGGGATGGGCTATCTCGCGCACACGGTGGCGATGGAGGAAATCTCGCGGGCTTCGGCCTCGGTCGGTCTATCCTACGGTGCCCACTCCAATCTCTGCATCAACCAACTGCGCATCAACGGCAATCCTGCGCAGAAAGAGAAATACCTCCCAAAGTTGATCTCCGGCGAACATGTCGGTGCCCTCGCGATGAGCGAGCCCGGCGCTGGCTCGGATGTGGTCTCGATGCGGCTGCGCGCCGAGAAGAAGGGCGACCGCTACATTCTCAACGGCACCAAATTCTGGATCACCAACGGCCCCACCGCCGACACGTTGGTGGTCTACGCCAAGACCGATCCGGAGGCGGGGGCGCGCGGGATCACCGCCTTCATCATCGAGAAGACCATGCCGGGCTTCTCCTGCGCCCAGAAGCTCGACAAACTCGGCATGCGCGGCTCGGACACTGGCGAACTCGTCTTCCAGGATTGCGAAGTGCCGGAGGAGAACGTGCTCGGCATCGTCGGGCGCGGCGTCAATGTGCTGATGAGCGGTCTTGACTATGAGCGCACTGTGCTCTCCGGCGGCCCGCTCGGCGTTATGCAGGCCTGTATGGACATCGTGCTGCCCTATATCCATGACCGCAAACAATTTGGCCAACCCATCGGCGAGTTCCAGCTGATGCAGGGCAAGATCGCCGACATGTATACGGTGATGAACGCCGCCAAATCCTACGTCTACACGGTCGCCAAATCCTGCGACCGTGGCCGCACCACCCGCAAAGACGCGGCGGGAGCGATCCTGTATGCCGCCGAGAAGGCGACATGGATGACGTTGGAAGCCATCCAATGCCTCGGCGGCAATGGCTATATCAATGACTACGCGACGGGCCGTCTGCTACGTGATGCCAAGCTCTACGAGATCGGCGCGGGCACCAGCGAGATCCGCCGCATGCTGATCGGGCGGGAGCTGTTCAAGGAGACCGCCTGATGCGTCTGACCTCCCTGGTCAATCCACGCGACCCCGCCTTTCAGGCCAATGCGTCGGTGATGGCGGAACTGGTGGCCGATCTGCGCGCCAAAACCTCGCAGATTGCCCTCGGCGGCAATCAGGTCTCGCGTGACCGCCACACGGCGCGCGGCAAATTGCTGCCGCGTGAACGGATCGCCTCCGTCCTCGACCCCGGCACACCCTTCCTCGAATTCTCCGCCTTCGCCGCCTTCGGCATGTATGGCGAGGACATTCCCGCCGCAGGCGTGATCACCGGTATTGGCCGCGTCTCCGGCCGCGAATGCGTCATCGTCTGCAACGACGCCACCGTCAAAGGCGGCACCTATTATCCGCTGACGGTGAAGAAACACATCCGCGCCCAGGAGATCGCCCAGCAGAACAATCTGCCCTGCATCTATCTGGTCGATTCCGGCGGGGCCAATCTGCCCAACCAGGACGAGGTGTTCCCCGACCGCGACCATTTTGGCCGGATTTTCTTCAACCAGGCCACTATGTCGGCCGCTGGCATCGCTCAGATTGCCGTGGTGATGGGCTCCTGCACGGCGGGCGGCGC
>CAITEF010000489.1 GCA_903891315.1 uncultured Rhodospirillales bacterium
CGATCTGCCGTTCATCGCGATCACCTCGCCGCTCGCCTTGGCGTAAAGACAGAAATTGTCGCCGCCGATCCCGGTCGAATGCGGCTCGATCACCGCCAGCACCGCTGCGGCGGCGACCGCCGCATCCAGCGCATTGCCGCCTTGGCGCAACACATCAAGCGCCGTCACCGTCGCTGCCGGCATCGAGGTCGCCGCCATACCATGCGTGGCAAACACCGGACTGCGGCCCGGCAGATGAAAATCGCGCATGACATTCCCCCTCATTGCTCCACCAGACGCTGGCACGCGCTGAAAAGCTTGGCAATCCGAACCGGGCCAGCGAACATGCAGCCCGGAGGACGTCCAAAACATGGCAAATATCGACGATTTCGAACGCCTCGACATTCGTGTCGGCACGATCATCGCCGTCGACACATTCCCCGAGGCGCGCAAACCCGCCTACAAGCTGACCATCGATTTCGGACCTGCCATCGGCACAAAGCGTTCCTCCGCACAGATCACCGCGCATTACACACCGCAAACCCTGGTCGGGCGGCAAGTTTTGGCGGTGGTGAATTTCCCGCCGCGCAAGATCGGCCCGTTCCCCTCCGAGGTGCTCACGCTGGGCGTGCCGGACGACTCGGGCGACGTGGTTCTGATTGCGCCGGAGCGGCCGGTTGCCAATGGCGGAAGGATGTATTGATGGCGCAGCATTATTTCACGGTCACCTGGGACCAGTTGCACCGTGATGCCAAGGCGCTGGCATGGCGGCTGATGGAACTCGGCCCGTTCAAGGGCATCGTCGCCATCACCCGTGGCGGCATGATCCCGGCGGCGATCATCGCACGTGAACTGGAATTGCGGCTGATCGATACCGTCTCGGTGATCACCTATGACGAAGAAAACATCGGCGAGCCACGCGTGGCCAAAATGCCGACGATGACCGATGACGGCGAAGGCTGCCTGATCATCGACGATCTGGTCGACACCGGCACCACGGCGCGCATCGTGCGCGGTCTGCTGCCAAAGGCGCATTTCGCCACACTTTACGCCAAGCCGGCGGGCAAACCCCTGGTAGACAGCTTCATCACCGAGGTGTCGCAGAACACCTGGATCCTGTTCCCCTGGGACACCGAACCACAATTCGTCGCCCCGCTCGGCAAGCGGCGGCAGGAGGGCGACGCGGAACGCTGATCACGGATCTTATCATCACGTCAGGGTGAAGACACATTTCGTTAACTGATTTTCCGTAAGATTTGGGTATGGTGATTCTGCAGACGCCTTCGGGGGAGTGTCCTGCCGCCGAATGAAGAAGGGAAGACGAACCCATGAAGGCTCGTATATCGCTTTCGCTTGCTGTGTTTGTTGTGGTGATCGGCTACATCCTCTCGCCTGCGGTGGCGCTGTGGAGCCTGATGTCCGCCCTCAAATCCGGTGACACTGTAACACTGGAACGCGGCGTTGACTGGGCGTCTGTCCGCACCGGTCTGAAGCAAGATATCAGTGAGGGTATTATCGCAGCCTTCGGTGGCGCGTCCTCCATCACCCAGCTCGCCACCAACGTGCTTCCGCCCTTCGGCTCTTCCTTCGTCAGCAGCATCGCCGCCTCCGCCATCGATCATGACGTGACGGCGGAGAATGTCGTCATTATCGCCCACCAGGTTCATGACTCTGCCGACAGCGAGGCGATGATGCCCCGCATCGAGCATGCCCATTTCGACTCACCGACTGAATTCACCATCTCACTGCGTTCGTCCGACGACGAAGACAGCCATCTGCGCCTGCACATGGTGCTGCGGGACGGTCATTGGGTGGTGGTGCGCGCCTGGGTCCCGCAGGACATGATGGATTGGGTGGCCCAACGCACCTAAGCCGCCCCACCTCATTCCATCAAGCAGGCGTTGACCCAAAATAAGCCTGCAACACGGCGGGCCCTGGAAGGTTGGCCAGCACGGTGTGCCGGGTTGGATTGCCCCGCTCCTGTGGAACCCGCTTGGCGCTGGCATGCAGTCCTGCCGCGATAATCGCTTCGATACGCGCCGGGTCCATCCCGCCATCCTCCCACACCCGCGCCCGCGTCGGCACGACACCAGCATGGCCGCCCAGCAGGGCAGGGATGACCGTGGGGAAGATCACCTCCTCCAGCGGATAAAGCGGCTCCGGATGGGCAAGGGCTTCAGGCGGATAGAAGCGATGCAACAATGCCAGCAGGTCGTCGAACAGTTGCATCGGCATGAACACGCCGTCCGCCCGACCGATCCTGATCTCGACACCCAAATGGGCCACCAAGGCAGCCAGCGCCGGATCGGATTGCGACTGCCGGTTCCACAGCCAGCCATCATGTGGCGCATAAATCTGCCCCGCCAGCCCGGCCGTCGCCGTCTCGATGGCACGGTCAAGGCCACCAGCGACCGCGTAGAGATAGGGCGAGGCGAGGCAAATATGCGACGCCTCCAGGCCCAACCTACCGGCCGCCAGCCGATTGTGGATCAGCATCGGCAAGGCCGATCCAAACCGCGTCGGGATTGAGACCGGGTTCACCACCAGCCCGTCCGCCGAAGGGAGCATCTCCTCCTCGGCTGCCTCCTCCAGCATCCGCCGTCTGGTCGTCCGGGAGAGATGGGCAAGCGTCGTCATCCGCCCGGAAAGGGCCGCGCGCCAATTGAGATGGAACCCGGTCAGCGCCGAGAGATGCTCGTGAAATGAGGTGGCCAGCAATACCCGGAACGCCATTGCCCGCCTTCTTCCCACATGCCGTCAGGCAAGGAGATTCCGCGGCCAAGGCGTGCCCAGCAAGCCGGGAGAATCACGTAGGGTGGAACGGCGTGGCCGCCCCACCAACGAGACTCAGTCAGCAGCCAACGCCATCACACGGCGATTGGTCATCCGCGTCACGTGATCTTCCACCGCCAAGCCGATCTCCTCGGCATGGCTCGCCATCACATGATCAGCACCGGCCAGAATGCGGTAATCCACCGTCACATTCTTCTGGGTGTTGAGCTTGTCGACCAGCTTGCGCACGGCGGGCTCTGGCACGAGTTCGTCATTGTCGCCCTGCAACAGCAGACCGCCGCATGGGCAAGGTGCCAGGAAGCCGAAATCATAGTGGTTGGCGGGCGGCGCAACGCTCACCCAGCCCGAGATCTCCGGACGACGCATCAGCAACTGCATGCCGATAAACGCACCGAACGAATAACCGGCGATCCAGAGGCCACCTGAATTCGGGTTGACCGCCTGCATCCAATCCAGCGCCGCCGCGGCATCACCGATTTCGCCAATGCCACCGTCATAGCGGCCCTGGCTGCGGCCCACGCCGCGAAAGTTGAACCGCATCACCGAAAAACCAAGTCGCTTGAACGCCTCGAACATCGTGTAAGAGATTCGATTGTTCATCGTGCCACCATGCATCGGGTGCGGGTGCAGGATGAGAGCGAGAGGCGCGCCGCTTTCCTTGGAATGGTGGTAGCGGCCTTCAAGCCGGCCATCAGGACCGGCAAACATGACTTCTGGCATTGCGATCCGAAATCCGTTTTCTGTTTGCACCGACCTTCGCAGGCCGAGCTAAGACCCTCGGGAACCAGTGACACCACGAACCGCCCGCTCCCGCAGCACGATCCGCACCGTCAAGCCCTGAAAAATACTCAGGGCGGGCGCTGTTCGTGCGTCCAACCGACCTTCATTAGCAAGCACAAACTACCAGAGTTGCGCTTGCCGCATGCCAATGACCGCAAACCGGCCCTTTTGTCTCAGCCAATGAGATAATCGCCTCTCATCCGTCTGATTTTGCAATGCAAAACCAGCCGTCTCGGCCTCGGAAACTAGGGACAAGGCGGTTCTGCGTGCGGTCACCTCATCGTTGGGTGGAGGAACTCGGGGCAGATGATCCAGCAGCTATTCTTGTTCACGCACCCCGCCCGATCCCTTATCGTGAGATCGCGCCAACGGGGCTCTGAGATGTTAACGCCACATGAATGCAGATGGTAACGGAAATCTGATATGGCCCTCGATTTTCTCCACAAGGCCAGCCGGTCCCGTCGCGGCGCATGATCTATCTCGACGCCAACGCCACCGAACCGCTCCACCCAGCGGCGGAGGCAGCACTGCTCGCGGCGGCGCGGACCGGGGGCAACCCGTCCTCGATCCATAGTGCTGGGCGGGCTGCACGACGCATTTTGGAGGATGCGCGCGCTGCCGTTGCCACACGGCTGAACAGCGGTACCGCGCAGATCATCCTCACCTCCGGCGGCACGGAGGCGGATGCGCTGGCAATCCATGCGTTGGGCCAAGGCCGTCGGCTGCTCGTCGGCGCCACCGAGCACGACGCCGTTCGCGCCGCCGCCAAGGGAGCCGAGATCCTGCCGGTCGACCGCAACGGTGTTGCCGATTTGGCAGCCCTCAGCCGCCTGCTCGATGGCCCGCCCGCGTTGGTCTGCCTGATGCTGGCCAACAACGAGACCGGCACACTCCAGCCGGTGGAACAGGCCGCGATACTATGTCGGCAGCACGGCGCGATTCTTTTTGTCGATGCCGCACAAGCCCCCGGGCGGATAGAGGTGGATTTTACCCATATCGGTGCACACGCAATGGCGATCTCCGGCCACAAACTGGGCGCGGTGCCAGGCATTGGCGCGCTGATCCTGCAAGCAGTCCCGGCCCCTACTCCGCTGATCGCGGGCGGTGGCCAGGAGCGCGGCTGGCGCGGCGGCACCCACGCCCTGCCCGCCATCGCCGCCCTCGGAGCCGTCTGCCTTTTGCCGCCCTCCGATCTGACGCCACTGCGCAACAGGCTGGAGGCCGGATTGCCCGACACTGCCATCGTGGTCGCCCGCGATGCCGCGCGCCTGCCCAACACGAGTTGCATCGCCCTGCCAGGAATAAGCGCTCAGACCCAGGTGATGACGCTGGACCTCAAGGGCATCGCGGTCTCCGCCGGTGCCGCCTGCAGTTCCGGCAAGGTCACGCGCTCATATGTGCTCGACGCGATGGGCCTGCCCGACCTCGCCCCCTGCGCCATTCGCGTCTCGCTGCCGTGGAACGCAACCGAGGGCGACGTTGATGCGTTCCTCGCAGCCTATGCCGACATGGCAGCGCGGCTTTGCCGAGGCGCGGCCTGACCCCATATTGCGGTGATGACGCCCAATCGCCCGATCTTCCTCGACAACCAATCCACCACGCCGCTCGACCCGCGCGTGCTGGAGGCAATGCTGCCGTGGTTCACCGGCAATTTCGCCAATCCGCACTCCGTCGAGCACGTGATGGGCCGCGCCGCCGAAGCGGCTATCGAGGCGGCCCGCGCCGAGATCGCCGCCCTGATCGGGGCCGAGCCGCGCGAGATGGTGCTCACCTCCGGTGCCACCGAGAGCAACAATCTCGCCATCAAGGGAGCCGCCCGTCACGCTGTGCGGGTGGGCGACGCGCGTCGCCGGGTGATCACACTCGCCACCGAGCACAAATGCGTCCTCGAATCCGTACGCGACCTCGCCGCTGAAGGCTTCGAGCCGGTGGTTCTGCCAGTGCTTCCCAGCGGTCTGCTCGATCTCGACTTTCTGCAAGACGCTCTCAGCGTGCCGAGCCTGCTGGTCAGCGTGATGGCGGTGAACAACGAGACCGGGATCGTGCAGGACATCGCCGCCATCGCTGCCCTGGTGAAGGCCGCAGGCGCGCTGATGCATGTCGACGCCGCCCAGGCCGTGGGGAAGATCGCGCTCGATGTCAGCTGCGGCATCGACCTGATGTCCGTCACCGCCCACAAGATCTACGGCCCGAAAGGCGTGGGCGCGCTCTATGTCCGCCGCCGCCCACGTGCGCGCATCTCTCCGCTGTTCTCTGGTGGCAACCAGGAACGCGGCCTGCGCTCCGGCACGCTCGCCCCGCCTTTGGTGGTCGGCTTCGGCCTCGCCGCCCAGCTTGCCGCCGCCGAGCGCGAGAGCGACGCTCACCGGATCGCGGCCTTGCGCGACACACTCTGGCAGCACCTCCGCCAAGCCATTCCTGGCATGGTTCAGAACGGTGGCCCCACGCACCGGATCTCGGGCAATCTCAACCTCCGCTTCCCCGCAGGCTCTGCCCAAAGGCTGATCCAGGCGATGCCCGATGTCTGCGTCTCCACCGGCTCAGCCTGTTCCTCGGCGGAGATCGAGCCGTCCTATGTTCTGCGCGCGATGGGGCTCAGCGATGACGAGGCCTCGCGCAGCTTGCGTATCGGGATCGGACGCTTTACCAGCCCCGCCGATATCGACTTCGCCGCAGAGGCGCTGATGTCCGCCTTTGCCGAGACCACACACCCGATTCAGGCCTGAACCATGCCCAAAATGACCTTCATTGAACGCGACGGCACCCATCGTGAGGTTGAGGCTCCGCTCGGCCTGTCAGTGCTGGAAGTCGCGCACAAGCATGGCGTGGACATCGAGGGCGCCTGCGAAGGATCGCTCGCCTGCTCAACCTGCCACGTCATCGTCGCCCCAGACTGGATCGACCGGCTGAAAGACGCCTCCGAGGACGAGGAAGACATGCTCGACCTCGCTTTCGGCCTGGAGAAGACCTCGCGCCTGGGCTGCCAGATCGTCATCACGCCCGACCTCGACGGTCTGGTGGTGAAACTCCCGGCCTCCAGCCGGAACGCCCTTGACGGATAATTCTCCCCGTCGTCGGGTTGTCGTTGCCATGTCGGGCGGGGTGGACAGCTCCGTCACGGCAGCGCTCCTGCACGAGCAAGGCCATGAGGTGATCGGTGTCACGCTGCAGCTTTACGACCACGGCGCTGCTGTGGGTCGCAAGGGAGCCTGCTGCGCCGGCGAGGACATTCACGACGCCCGCCGCGTCGCCGATCGCATCGGCATCCCGCACTATGTCATCGACGCCGAGCAGCGCTTCCGCGACGCGGTGATGCGCCCGTTCGCCGATGCCTACGCGGCAGGCGAAACCCCGGTGCCCTGCATCGCCTGCAATCAGACGGTGAAATTCACCGACCTCGTCCAACTCGCCGCCGATCTCGGGGCCGAGGCACTGGCCACCGGCCATTACGTGCGCCGCTTCGACGGGCCTGAAGGCGCGGAACTGCATCGGGCTGTCGATCCCACCCGTGACCAAAGCTGGTTCCTGTTCGCCACCACCAAGGCGCAGTTGGAGCGCTGCTTGTTCCCGCTCGGCGGCTACGTGAGCAAGGACGAAGTCCGCGCCGAAGCTGAGCGTCTCGGCCTCGTGGTCGCCAAGAAGCCGGACAGCCAGGATATTTGCTTCGTCCCGCAGGGCAGCTACGCCGACGTCGTGGCGAAATTCCGCCCCGATGCGATGCTGCCCGGCGAGATCGTCACCCCCACCGGTGACGTGCTCGGCCAGCATGACGGCATCGCCCGCTACACGATCGGCCAGGCCAAGCGGCTGGGCAATGCGCAATCCGGCGAGACCCGTCGTGTGGTGATCGGCCTCGATCCGGTCACGCGGCGCGTGGTGGTCGATGCCGCCCCGCCCGATTCGGCAGAAATCCGCCTGCGCGACGTCAACTGGCTGACCACGCCGCGCGATCTCGTCTGCACCGTCAAACTCCGCTCGGGCGAGACGCCGCGCCCAGCACGTGTGGAGATCGGCGACGCTGACGTGCGCGTCCATCTCGACGCCCCCACGCGTGCGGCGGCGGGTCAGGCCTGCGTGTTCTATGATGGCGAGCGGGTGCTGGGTGGGGGGTTTATCGCATCATAACCCGGAGGGCGGACCAGCGCAGCGCAGCCTACCGGACATGACAGCATCGCGCGCACTCACCAATTGACGCCGCCCCCCGAGCCTCGTATCTAGCGCGCCTCGCTCGACGGACCCGCCCAGTGCGACCCTTGCGACGGATGGATGGCGGTGTAGCTCAGCGGTAGAGCAGGGGAATCATAATCCCTTGGTCGCTGGTTCAAATCCGGCCA
>CAITEF010000490.1 GCA_903891315.1 uncultured Rhodospirillales bacterium
AGTGATGCTCGCCGAGCAAAACCCGGATGTGGTGGCAATTCAGCACCAACCTGGCCTGTTCAGCTGGCAGGCATTGGCGCAGCTGCTGCGCTCACCGATGCTGGCTGGTCAATTGCTGGTGGTGACGCTGCATAACACGGCCGATTTGGCGCTTCAGCCTGAGCTGGAACGCGCGGATGTGGTGCGGGCGTTGGCAGATGTGGCGCGGGTGGTGGTGCATGGGGTGGCCGATCTGCATTTGCTGCGTGGGCTTGGCTTGCTTGCCAATGTGGTGATGATCCCACATGGCGTCCCCGTTGGCTGGACCGCGATGGCCCCCAGGGCCTTTCAGCGTGACAGTGCTATTTTGCTGGGATGTCACGGATTTTTTTTGCCGAACAAGGGCATTCCAGAGCTGATTGCGGCAACAGCTTTGCTCCGCGCAGACTGGCCGTCTCTGCGCGTGCGGCTTGTCTGCGCTGATTACCAGGCAGCGCAATCAACAGAGGAAATTGCCCGCGCGCGCCAGATGGTGGCGGATTTGGGGCTGACGGACGCTGTTGAGTTTCACATCGATTTTCTGCCCGACGCGCAAATACACGCCTTGCTCTCGCCGTGTGATCTGATGGTGCTGCCCTATCAAGCATCGCTTGAAGCAGCCAGCGGGGCGTTGCGTGCTGGTTTGGCTGCGGGCGTGCCGTTGGCGGTCACCCCGCTGGCTGTCTTTGAAGACGCGGGCAGCGCGGTGGCTCGGCTTCCCGGTCTGGCCCCGCTAGAACTGGCGCAGGGCATTGCGGCACTGCTTCGCGATGTCGCGCAGCGCCGCAAGCTGCTGGAGGCGGCAGACGAGATGAGAACGGCCCATGCGTGGCCGCGCATCGCCGAGCGTTATGCGGGCATGCTGCAGGGGCTGCGGCAAGAGCGGCTAGGGCGCGCGCTATGAAGCGGGCGGCAATGGTGCGGCGGCATCCGGATGGAAGAGTTGCTCACCGCCCAGCATCATTGCGCCAATTTGCTGTTGTCCCTCAGGGCCAGCCAGCCACTCAGCCAGAATTTTGGCAGCTGCCAACTTGGCGGTGGGGTGCAAAGCTGGATTGAGTTCAATGACATCGTAGCGATTGATCAAGCTGGCATCCCCCTGCACCAGCGCCACCAGATCGCGTTTATTGGCGAACGACAACCAGGTGCCGCGATCGGTCAGCGTGATGGCATTCATCGCTGCTGCCGCATTCAACGCAGCTCCCATGCCGCCACCAATGTCGCGATACCAGGCTTGCCCGACGGGATTGACGCCAATTTTCTTCCAAAGCCGCTTTTCAGCGGCATCCGTGCCGCTTTTGTCCCCGCGGGTGACGAACAGTGACCCATGGGCGCTGATGTCGCGCAACGCTGCCAAGACGTCATGCGAGCCCTCCAAATTGGATTTGGGGCCAACGAAGAGAAAATCATTCCAGGCGATTTCCCGGCGCAGAATGCCGTGGCCGGCGGCGATAAACCCAGCCTCGGCATCGGGGTCATGCACCAACACCAAATCTGCGTCGCCATGCGCTGCTGTTGCCAAGGCTTGGCCAGTGCCTTGCGCCAACACTTTTACTTCAATGCCGGTCTTGGCAGTGAAGGCGGGGAGAATGCGGGTAAGCAGGCCAGAATTTTCCACTGACGTGGTCGAGGCCAGGACA
>CAITEF010000491.1 GCA_903891315.1 uncultured Rhodospirillales bacterium
CTCCCAAACAAAAGAGGGCCCCGGAAAACCGGGACCCTCACATTGTCGGGCCGGATGGGACCGCAGGCTGTTCAGTGGTTCGCAGTCCTGAAATGACAGGCACGAACCCAGCTCTGACAGATCCCCCGATGCGTGAGACAATGAGACACTGGATCACCTCCTTTCAGTTCGTTGAACGTAATAGGAAATCTGACGGAGGAATCGGTGCGATTCAAGCTTCTTGTCGAGTCGCGGCAAACCCCATCTTATTGAGGGTATTGCGAATTTCCGGCCGCGCCAGCAAGGCCGCGAAACGCTGCACCGCTGGGCGCTCCAGCCGCGCCAATGGCACCGCGAAATCATAGAATTCCGCCTGCATCGGCAGAAATCCCAAGCCGTAGCGCCGCGCCACCGTCTCGATGGCGACACCCCAATCCGCCCTGCCCTGTGCCACGGCGGCGGCCACCGCGTTGTGGGATTTCGCCTGGGCGGCGTGACCGGGAGGGCGCGTGTCGCCGAGCAGGCGGTCGATCAGGATGCGCGTGCCGCTGCCCTGGTTGCGGTTGATCATCACACAGTCCGGGTCGGTGAGAGCCTCTGTCATCGCCTCAGCGAGCGTGCCCGCAAACCGCGTGTCGCCGTGTCGGAACACCACGCCCTGCATGCGGCCATAGCCGCGCAGCAGAATCATCTGATCGGTCAGGAACGGTGTGTTGTAGAGCCCGGTCTCGCCGTCCATCAGGTGGATGGGAGCCACGTCGCATTCACCGCGTCGCGCCGCCGCAAGACCGCCATTGCTGCCGACATTGAGCATCTTCACACCCATTCCAGTGCGCGCCAACTCGCCCACCAGGAAATCCAGCCCGACGCAGTGGCTGCCGATGATCACCAGTTCAGCTGACTCTCGCGCCGCCCCGATCAGTTGCACCTGCACTTTGCTGCCCGAGGCGACACTTTCCGTCATCTCGGGCACGGCGAAGAACCCGTCTGCCTGGGTGAAGCTGGTCACCGCGCCCGAGCCCTTGCCGGTTGGGTAGGCCACGAGACCATCCTCACCGCGCACCAGCGAGACCAGCACATATTCCATCCGCCCAACCTCGGAGACGACGCGCACCGGCAACGTCGCCGCGACCTGCGCCGCCTCTTCTGCCGGGCGACCAGCCCAGGCGCGCAACACGGGGGCGATGAATTCGTGGAAGGTCATGATCGCCGAGGTTGGGAAGCCGGGCAGGATCGCCACCGGCTTGCCGTCCGTCACCGCCAGACACAGCGGTTTGCCCGGCTTGAGGGCCACGCCGTGCACGACCACACCAGGATTGCGCAGACCGCTCACCACACGCGCGGCGACGTCGCCCGCGCCCTTGGAAGTGCCACCCGAGAGCAGCACCATGTCACCCACCACCAGCGCGCGCGCCAGCATCTCGGCCATCGCCGCTTCGTCGTCGCGCACGATGCCAAGCGTGATCGCGTCACCACCGAGTTCCTCCACGGTGGCGGCGAGAATGGCGGCGTTGCTGTCGAACACTTGACCGGGACTGATCTCGCTGCCGGGCGCGGTGATCTCGTCGCCGGTGGAGAAGATCGCCACGCGCGGTCTGCGCCAAACTTGGACCTCCGCCACCCCGATGGCGGCGAGCATGCCGATCTCGCCGGCACCCAAAATGATGCCTGCGCGCAGCACGATCTCGCCGCGTCCGATATCCGAGCCAGTGCCCGCAACGAAGCCGCCCGGCACCATGGCGCGACGGACGAGAATGCCCAATTCCACGCCCTCCTCCACCGGCTCGGTGTGCTCGACCATCACCACCGCATCCGCACCACGTGGCAGCATCCCGCCCGTGGCGATCGGCGTCGCAGTGCCCTTTCGCAGCGTGATGGAGGGTGTGATTCCGGGGGTGAGCACTTCGCGGTTCAGTGTCAGACGCAGCGGAGCTTGAGGCGAGGCGCCCTCGATATCGGCGCAGCTGACAGCGAATCCGTCCACGCTGGCACGGTCAAATCCGGGCACGTCAACCGACGCGATCACGTCCGATGCCAGAATCCGGGTGCGCGCCAGGGCCAGAGCCACGCTCTCGGCCCCGAGCGGGGCGAGGCTGAGATGGGCGCGAAATTGCGCTTCCGCGTCGTCACGCGAGGCAATGGCCAGGAACTGATCCTGTCTGGACGCACGGCGGAGGAAATCGGACTCGGTCATCGCTCGTCTATGACGCCAGAAGCTGCACCGTCACAAGAGTGCCTTCCTGGAAGCCCTCCCGCATCGCGGGCACGACCACAAACCCGTCCGCCCGCGCCAGACCGGCGGCTCCGGCGGCGTCGGCAAACGGGAGCGGATGCGCGCGCCCCTGTTCCATGCGGACCAGCACGAGATCGGTGTGGCCGATGGAGGAGGCGATCTTTTCCGCCAACAATGCCTGGGTCGCAGGGTGCGCTGCTGGAAGGCCCGCGATGCGGCGCAGCACGCGGGAGGCGAACAGGTCGTGGCCGAGGGTGAAGCCGAGCGGATCGGGGGGCAGACAGATCGCCGGCCTGGTGTCACGTCGTCCGAAACGACAGAACGTGGCGGGCCGCATCGCCACAGCACCGATTTCCCAGCGATCCGAGGCACGCGGCAGCGTGGTGATGACGAGTTCGCCTGACGCGTCCCACTGCGAAAGGTCGCGCCACAGCAACGCGCTGCGCAGCTCCTCCAACTCGGACGGCACGTCGCCCGCCACCTGCAGACCGCAGCGAACCGCAAGCCTGGGCAGGCCGAGTTCGGTCAGCACGGCGACATCCTGGGCGCGCAGAACATGTCCGGCGGGGAAGATCAACTCACCGCGTCGGAGCTGAGAATTGGCGGCAATCACGCCTTCGCCAATGGCGACGCTGTCCAGCGCCAGCCCATCCTCCACCGCATCCTCGGCCATCACCGCGTCGGTGCCCGGCGGCATCGGCTCACCCGCGCGAACCGGGCCTGCCTGCACCTTCATCGGATTGTAGGGACCGGCACCGATGGTCTGGCGTGCGGGGACGGCCACGCCCGAGATGGCGGCTATGTCGAATTGCGGCAGGCCGTGCGGGGCCCGGTATTCGAGCATCAGCGCGCGACCGACAGCGCGGTTCGGCTCGACATTGGCGGCATGGATCGGGAAGTTCAGCCGGTCGAGCCAGTCCCAGACCTGCTCGACGGAAGCCATTTCAGCGTTCATCGCCTCGGCACTCTCGCCCCTCGATTGCGCGAGGAGCGCTAGCACAAAAGCTAGCCGAAAGCCCCCACTTCATGAGTGATCGCGGCCCCAATTTCGCGCACCAGACCGAACAATCGCAGCATTGGCGTAAAGATCTCGGCATGCTCACGCGTATAGGCCGCCTCCATCCGTGGCCCGGCCGGCTCGCCGTAATCCTGGGCGGCGGAGGGATCGGGGGCGGCCGGGAAGACCTCGGAGAGCAGTTCAATCGCCGCCGGGATATCCAGACGCAGAATCCGCAGTTGCAAGGCTGCACGGGTAACACCGTGGCGCGGCGAGAAATCTGGAATTGAAGTCTCCAGCAGCCAAATCCGATGGATCAAGGCAAGCCGCAGGCCATGCAGCAGCATGTGCCGCAGCCGCATCGTCGGCGCGGTCGGCCATGCTGCGGTGAGCGCCACGTGATCTGCGAGGATGCGGCGGAACATTGCCTGCACCTGAGCGCCGAGACCGAGCCGCTCCAGCGCACCCGCCACCGCGACCAATTGCTCGCGCCGTCCGGTCAGCTTGGCGTGACCAGCGCGGTCGAGCCAGGTGACAGGGTCGAAGCTCGCCACCACCGCACGCAGCACGTCGATATCCGAATGGGCCAAAGCGTGGCCCGCGAGCGAGAGCGCCATGCGAAAACGCGGGCTGGCTTCGAGCATCTCGGCAAACATTGGCGGGTTGCGTGAGGCTGCGATGCCCAGGCCGTGCAGCGAGTTCGCCATCCAGCCGAGTTGCTGCAGAATCGCGTTGTTGGGGATCGCGCGCAATTCGCGCGGATGCTTGATCGTGGCAGGCCCGCCCATCCCATCGGCCTGCCGCGCCGCCGGGCGTGAGCCGGTGGGGTCGAGCAGAGCCGGGCCGAACGCGCCCAGCAAGGCGGCGTAGCCCGGGTCTTCCACCAGTTGCTGCATCTCGGCGCGCGCGGTGCCGAAATAATCGGCGGCGAAATCGGGCTCGGCGTAGACTGGGTCTTCGGGGGCCTCACTCATCGGGAAGGCGAATTCGGCAATCCGCGCGATCACCGCCAGCGCCAGTTCCGGCGTGCCAAACAGCATATAGCCGTCGCCGCCTTGGAACGCGCTTTCCTCACGCACATTGATATCCCGCGCGGCAAAGGCCGCTCTGCTGTGCGGCGGTGAGAGATAGGCCAGACGTGCACTGAGCGAGCCGGGATGCGCGCCACGTCCCACGCTCTCGCCATGGGTGTCGAACAGCACAACCTCGACATGTTCAAGCCCGTGGCGGGCAAGCGCATCCACCACTTTCAGGCGCAGTTTCTCGATCAGGTAGGAGGCGGAGATCTGGCCGACATAGCGGCCGGAATCCGAGTAGCCGAATTGGAGTGCCAACCGTCCGGTCTGGGAGAGATAGGCGCGATAATGCGGGCTGCGCAGTGCTTCCTCGATAACCCGATTGCCGCCTTCCAGCGCGTCGGCGGTCTCAAACAGGGGGCTGATCTCGATATGGTCAGCGATGCCGAACAGGCGAGCGAGCCAAAGCGCGCAGAGCAGCGTGTAGCCGGTCTCGGTCTCGGCGATCAGAAAGCGCACTTTCTGCGAGGAATCGACGTGTTTGACGATCTGCGCCACCGTCATCATCAGCCGCGCGGCGGAGGCCTGCTCGCCGATCAGCGCGCCGAAATCGACGGGCACCGGCTTGAGATTGTCGAGCGCGTGGTTGATCGATGCCAGCAGGCCGCGACGATGCGAAATATCCTCCGGCTGGTCCTCAAGACCAAGGCGCTGCCGGGCGACGTTATGGATCTGTGTCGAGTTGAGGCGGACATGGGTGTGAGCCAGCGCCATGCCGTGGCCGACCAGACCGGCGCGCGCGACCGCCAGCCGCATCTGTTCGTCGGGCATGGCGGCGTCGATGGCAGCCTGGAAGGCGGGGAGCAGTTCGGTCGGATTGAGAATGGCAATCTCACGCCCCTGCACCACACGGCGGGCGAAGGCGGCGACATGCTCGGGATCGGCGGTGGCCGGGCTGGCTGTGATCTGCGCTTCTACCTCAGTTTCTGCCTCGGTGATCCGGGCGCAGAGTGCGGCGGCGGCAGGGATGTCGCGGAGTTGGCCAAGCAGACGGTTGAGTTGCTTCTGCTTCATCCGCTGACGCAGGCGGAACGTGTCGTACCAGTGGATGTCGTTGCGGCCATCCGTGTCGTAGCCGACCCAGGAGGTCAGGATCACCGGCTGTGGGATGATGTCCGACCAACGACCGGGCCATGTGAGCCGGGCTGAGGCGAGGATGGCCGCCACCAATTGGTCCAGCGCGTCACGGCCGTTCAGGATGGCGGTGGCGGCGCGGTTGAATTCGTCCTCCAGCGTGACGCGGGACGGACGATGGGAGGCGAACCGCTCCGGCGTGCGACCGGAGGCCGCATTGGCGAGTGCGTTCTCCACCGGCAGCGGCAACGAGAAAGTCGGGTGTGCGGTGAAGACGGCGGCGAAGCGGGTGCGCTCGACGGCGGCGCGGAAGGCCGCGAGCGGAACCGGGCTGTCGGCCGGGTCGGGCCGGACCAGACGGCTGGCAAGCTTGGTCATCGCCTCGCGATTGGCGTCCATATCAGTGCCGCCGACATAGACGGCCACCCGCTTGGCGCGATCATCGAAGGCCTGATCGCGCAATACGCCGACGATGTCCGTCATCGTGTCGAGTGTCACATCCTGCGCGTCGAGACGGCGGCTGATCGAGAGGGCGGCGGAGAGGATCGGGCTGCCGAACGGGTCCATGTCGTATTCGGCGCGCAGCCGGGCGACGAGGGCGGTGAGTTCTTCAACGAGGGCGAGGGTTTCGGAGTCAGCCACGGTCGCATCACTTTTGCTGCATATGCGAA
>CAITEF010000492.1 GCA_903891315.1 uncultured Rhodospirillales bacterium
CTGCTGGGGCAGTGGAACCTGGCAGATGACCTGGCTTATCCATGGCGGATAGATGAGCTGATGGGTGCGGCGCCACTGGTGACTTACGACGAGGTGCCGCAGGCGGTGAGCCCTTCGGACGCATCGTGTGGGTTGTGGGTGGATCCGAATACGGGGCATTTCAGCGGGGCGATTCGTGGGGCACCATTGACGGCGGGCTATGGGCCGCATTTCGACCGGCGGCACGTCACTTGGCGGGCTTGCACTGGCGGAGGCGGGGCTAAAAGCTGGTATCATTATGCTTACGGGAACTGGAGCGGGAACAGGTATCCAGACACGAGCTACTCGGGGATCAATGACGGGACGGATGATGTGATACCGGTGTGCTCGACGCAGTGGACCGAAAACTTCGGGTCGGCACCGGCGCCGGGTTTTGTGCCGGGCGGGGCGTGGATGTTCTTCGGGGCGCTGGTGAATCCGGACCAGCCAGGAGGCGCGGTATATGACTACGGATGTCTGATAGGGCAGAAGTGGGCGGAGGTGAGAATCCCGAGGCCGAGCATGGACTTTGCGCGGCCATGCGGGGCGGACCGGTGGGCTTACGAGCCGACGAGCGCGAGGTGTGCGACTTTCGTGGACGGAACGCACGTGCAGGCGAATAGTTCGAGCACGATTACGACGGGGGATTATTGCCTGGTGGCCGGGGTGGGAGGAATCACGAGCGGGGTCTATCAGATCACGGGTGTGGCGGGGACGGTTTACGCGCTGGGGACCTTGCTGCGGACGGCGCCAGTGCCGACGGAATCGGGGAGCGGTTTGATCGGCAAATTGCGCTGGCCGACGGCGCCAGCAATTGGCGGGAGAATCTCGGTGTCGGCGGCGGTGCAATCGGGGCCTTCGGTGCTAATTACACTTGATGCGCCGGCGACGGATTTACGGACGGCTGATCTGGTGGATTTCAGCGGGGTTTCTGGACTGGGATCCAGCCTGGCTGTGACGGTGACGGACACGACGCATTTCAGCGTCACGGGAACGCTGAGCGGGAGCTACGCGGGAGGGGGATTTGTGGCGTCGCACGGGGCGGCGTCTTACGAGTGGTTTGATGACCAGGCGAAGGGGGATTATTTCGTCGCGGAATGGCAGTTCAATCAGAGGGATTGGCAGGAGAGGGAAAGGGTCATCACGCAGGCGGCCGTGGGCGGGTGCGGGAGCTGCCCGGATATCACTCCGGCGAGCTCGGCGCACATACGGCCAAACCAGGCGGGACACGGCATGCCGCGAGGGGTGAGCGCACTGAATATTACGGAGGCGTGCAGGACCTTCACGCCGTGCTGCCCGCAGGTGCTGGCGATCAGCCCGAACGGGGAGACATGGACGAATGGGACGACCTATGGTTTCACGTCGATGGCGGCTGATGCGCGTTATGGGGCGAGGTGGCAAAAGGCAATCGTGCAGAACATGGGCGACCCGCTTTGGCTGGCGCCGCACAAGGTGTGCGAATCCGGTGCGCCCACGGCATGCGGCTGGGTGGAAGACGATGGGTCTTGCGAGGCGGATGCGTGCGCGTCGGGCTCGGGCACGAGATATTACGCGCACCGGCCAATGGTGGAAGCAAGGGCGAGCGTGCCCACGGGAGCGCCAGCGATGCCTTCGGGCTGCGAGATCAACTTACTGGATATCACGGCGCTGAACGGATCGCCTGGCGCGGGCGTGGTGCTGCCTCCGCCGGATGGGCTGGGGTATGTGTCCGATTCGAGCGGAGCGGATCCGCTGCAGCCGGTGCCGGCAGTAACGCCATGGGGAATATACTTGCGCGAGTTGGGATGCGTATGCGCGACGACCAGGTCGGACTTCGCAGCGCTCTACCAGGCGAACTGGGTGCAATGCTGATGCCGCGCGTCCTACACGTCTATGGGGAGCCCGCGCTGCCGGGAATGGGAAGGCAGATGCTGAATGCGGCGCTGGCGGCCGGAAGAGTCGCGGCGCACGTCGCGACCGGACGGTCGGTGATGGTA
>CAITEF010000493.1 GCA_903891315.1 uncultured Rhodospirillales bacterium
CGATCTGCCGCAGGGCTATCAGATCAGCCAGTTCGCCCACCCGATCATCGGCGAAGGCGTGGTGGAGGTCGTGCTCGGCGACGGCAGCACCAAACAGATCGGCATCACCCGCCTGCATCTCGAACAGGACGCCGGCAAGTCGATGCACGATCAGGATCCCACCAAGAGCTTCATCGACCTCAACCGCTCCGGCGTGGCGTTGATGGAGATCGTCTCCGAGCCCGATATCCGCTCGCCGGAAGAGGCTGGCGCGTATCTGACCAAGCTGCGTCAGATCGTCCGCTACCTCGGCACCTGCGACGGCAACATGGACGAAGGCTCGATGCGCGCCGACGTCAACGTCTCCGTCCGCAAGGCGGGCGAGCCGTTCCGCACACGCTGCGAGATCAAGAACGTCAACTCCATCCGCTTCGTCATGCTGGCCGTTGAGGCCGAGGCGAAGCGGCAGATCGCGATCTGGGAAGATGGCGGCGAGGTGGTGCAGGAAACCCGTCTGTTCGATGTGAGCAAGATGGAAACCCGCTCGATGCGCTCGAAGGAAGACGCGCATGATTACCGCTACTTCCCCGACCCGGACCTGCTGCCGCTGATTCTCGATCAGGCCTGGGTGGACGAGCTGGGCTCGCACCTGCCGGAACTGCCAGACGCCAAGGTGGCGCGGTTCATCAAGGATTTCGGCCTATCGCCGTACGACGCCCGCATCCTGACCTTGGAGCAGGCGACGGCTGAGTTCTACGAAACCGTGGCGAAGGGCCGCGACGCCAAGAAGGCCGCCAACTTCATCATGGGCGATTTCTTCGCCGCGCTGAACAAAAATGGCTGGAACATCGAATCCTCGCCGATCACCATCGAACAGATCACAGATCTGCTCGATTTGCAGGAAAAACAGGTGATCTCCGGCCGCATCGCCAAGGAAGTCTGGGAGGCAAACATCGCCGCCTATGCAGAGTTGGAGCCGGAGGAATGGGCAACGGTCAGCTTCTCGCCATCGGCCTATGTGAAGGAGAACGGCCTCGTCCAGGTGCTGGATACCGGCGCGATTGACGCCGCCGTCGACGCTGTCCTCGCCGCCAATGCCGACAAAGTCGCCGCCTACAAAGCCGGGCAGGAAAAGCTGTTCGGCTTCTTCGTCGGCCAAGTGATGAAGGCGATGGCGGGCAAGGGCAATCCCGCGATGGTCAACGAAGCCTTGAAGAAGAAACTGGCATGATCCAGCGGCGGCTCTTCCTCGCCGCTGGTGCGGCGGCGCTCACGCGTCCCGCCCTGGCAGGCCAGGAGGAGCCGCCGGCTGGGACCTTGCAGGTATTAACCTATCATCGCTTCGAGAGCCGCGAGAACCCGCCCGGCACCGTCGTCTCACCGCGCCTGTTCGCCGAGCAGATGGACTGGCTCGCCGCCTCCCCCATCAAGGTGCTGACGCTGCGGGACAGTCTCTCTCTCGCCGCCGGTGCGGCCATGGCCACGCCTGCGGTGGCGATCACCGCCGATGACGGCTGGCGCAGCGTCTACACCGAGATGTTCCCGGTGGTCCGCCGCCACAACATGCCCGCCACCCTGTTCCTCAACCCACCGATGATCGGCCACGGTGGCGCATATCTGACGTGGGAGATGGTGGCCGAACTCAAAGCCTCCGGCCTGTTCGACATCCAGGCCCACACGCTGAGCCACCCGAATTTCAACGAGGAACGCCGCAAGCGCAGCCCGACCGATTACGCCGCCTTCGTGGCAAGCGAGTTGGCCGACTGCCGCACCATGCTGGCCGAGCGCGTTGGGGCGGCGGTTGATCTGCTCGCCTGGCCGTTCGGCATCCACAACGCTCAGCTTGAACAGGCCGCCACTGACGCAGGCTACACCGCCTCCTTCGCACTGGGCTCCCGCCCGGTGGTCAGCGGCGCACCGATCCAGGCATTGCCCCGTTCCCAAATCTACGAAACCGACGGCCTCGACCGCTTCGCCTGGATGGCACAGGGGCATTCCAGGCAGAAAGCGGCTTAACCCCACAGCGTCATTTCGAAGAGCGCTTACGGCGAAGCGCCCCAAGACCAAACACACTGAAGCCCAACACAACCAAGCTTGTGGGCTCCGGCACCGGTACAGAAGTCGTCAGTGTCAATGACGTGACGGCGCTGGGGCCTGA
>CAITEF010000494.1 GCA_903891315.1 uncultured Rhodospirillales bacterium
ACGGTGATCTCCACCTCGCGGCCCTTCACATGGGCGACCACCGGGGCTTCGTCGTAGCCGGGGATGACGCCGCCATCGCGCGCCATCCAGGTGCCGCCGACGCCGACCGAGAGTTTGTCGCGATCCGCAGGCTCGCCCGCCTTGCCGACCGCCATCACGATGCGGCCCCAATTGGCGTCCTCGCCGGCAATCGCGGTTTTGACCAGCGGTGAGTTGGCAATCGACATCGCCACCCGCTTGGCCGATCTGGCCGAGACCGCACCGGCGACATTGATCTGCACCAGCTTCTGCGCGCCCTCGCCGTCGCGGATCACCTGGAGGGCGAGATCGTGCAGCACCTCGCCCAATTTCTTGCCGAAATCGCGCAGAAGCGGGCCCGCTTCGGCAGGGGCGGTCGGGTGCGACGCCTGGCCGGTGGCAAACAACAACACGGTGTCGGACGTCGACGTGTCGCTGTCCACCGTGGTGCAGTTGAAACTGGTGGAGACGCCCTTGGAGAGCAGTTTCTGCAACGCAGCCGCCGGGATCGCCGCGTCGGTTGCGATGAAGCAGAGCATTGTTGCCATGTCGGGCGCGATCATGCCGCTGCCCTTGGCGATGCCGTTGATGCGAACCGGCTTGCCGCCGATCTTGGCAACACGGGTGACCGCCTTGGGGAATGTGTCGGTGGTCATGATGCCGCGCGCCGCATCCGCCCAGCCATTCTCGCTGAGTTGGCCGTGCAGGCTTGGCAAAGCAGCGGTGAGCCGGTCCACCGGGAGCGGCTCACCGATCACGCCAGTCGATGCCACAAAAACTTCATGCGCCTTGGCCCCGAGCAACGCGGCTGCCGCTTTCGCCGTGTTCTCCGAAGCCTCGAAGCCGATGCGCCCGGTGAACACGTTGGCGTTGCCCGCATTGACCACGAGACCACGCGCAGCACCCCCCTTCAGCGCGGCGCGGCACCAATCCACCGGCGCACCCGGGCAGAGATTGCGGGTGAACACGCCGGCCACCGTGGTGCCCGGGGCAAACTCCGCCATCACCAGATCGGTTCTGCCCTTGTAGCGAATGCCCGCAGCGGCGGCACCAAAGCGGACACCCGCCACTGGCGGGAGGTCGGGCGTCGGAACAGCGAGGGGGGAGACCAGAATGGCCATGAGGATGTAACCCTTGTGTCAGCGAGAAGAAGTGGCGGTGTCTTTGGTCGGATCATGGCCGATGCCTGACCCAGCGACAAGAATGGCTCGGCAATCACAGGCCCCACTGGTCGGTAATGTTAAACTTTTTGGTCTACCCCCTCGCCAAGAATGCGCCATTCGGGATATCCGATGAATGGGCAATCAATTGGCCATTTGGCGAGTTCGCGAAACGGGTGCAGAGCAAATTTTGGTAGGTTTGGGACAAATCGATGGACAGCAATTGATGAACACTCCCGATCTCAGCATCGTTGTGCCAGCGTATAACGAAGAACACGTTCTGCCGAGTTTTGTCGAACGCATTCGGGATGTTCTTGAGAAGATCGGTGTTTCCTGGGAGATCGTTTTCGCCAACGACGGCAGCCGTGACAGCACCGCAGCCCTGTTGCTGCAATTTCACCTGACCGATCCCAGGATCGGTTTCGTGTCACTTTCGCGGAATTTCGGGAAGGAAATCGCGCTGACTGCCGGGTTGGATCACGCGAGGGGCTCGGCGGTCGTGGTTATCGATGCCGATCTGCAGGATCCGCCGGAACTGATCTCGGAAATGATGGCGCGATTCAATGAGGGTTTTGACGTGGTCTACGCGCGCCGCGCCAAGCGAGTGGGCGAAACGGCGCTCAAGCGGGTCACTGCGTCTGCTTTCTACCGTGTGATCAATGTCTTGGCTGATCGTCCAATTCCGCGCGACGTTGGCGATTTCCGGCTGTTAAGCCGTCGCGCGCTCGACGCGTTGCTGCAACTGCGCGAACAACACCGATTCATGAAGGGCTTGTTCTCCTGGGTGGGATTTCGACAGACCGAGATTGTTTACACACGAGCTCCGCGCGCTGCCGGATCTACCAAATGGAATTATTGGCGGCTCTGGAATTTTTCGATCGAGGGCATCACCAGCTTCTCGATTCGTCCTCTTCAGATCGCCTCGTATTTCGGTTTTTTTGTGGCTATTTTGTCCGTTGTTTACGGGAGCATTTTTGTTTTCCGCACGATTGTGTACGGTAACCCCGTCGCGGGATATCCGTCTCTCTTGACGATCATGCTTTTTCTTGGCGGCGTCCAGCTAATTTCTCTTGGAATCATTGGCGAATACATTGGTCGGATATTCAACGAAACCAAGAATCGCCCGCTTTATATCGTGGCAGAGCGGATGATATCAGACACCGCCCCTTGATGGCACTGCTTCCACGCCACGCCGCACGAGCCATGCCAACGCAATCATCGCGGCCAGAGCTGCCAAGCTGACAATCCATCCGGCGACCTCCTGAGGCAACGGGGCGCGCGCGATGCTGATCTCGTGATCTCCTGGTGGAACCTTGACGCCCAGCAATCCCCAAGGCTCTGCCGCCTGGATGACAAGCGGCGACCCATTTTCATCGATTACCCGCCAAGTTGGAAAAAAATGCTGCGGCACTACCAGCATCCCGCCCCGCGGAGATGCAACAGAAACGGTGAGGCCACTGCCTTGCCACGGCCCCGGCGAGATGTTTCCGCGCTCTGGTCCATGGAAGATGAACCCCGGTGCCTGCACCGTCAGGACTTGCCCACTCAGTGGTCCAGTCCAGGATTGCGGAACGTATTCCTTGACGTCATAGTTGGTGCCGTCGGCGAAGCGTTGCGGCATACGGACAAATTTGTAGTCGATCAGCGCCCATGCCGCTGGTGCGAGGCCGACCAGCAAGATTGCCAGAGCCAACGAGCCACGCAGGGCTAACCCGCTGTGCGAATAGCCAGAGCCCAGCAGAAACGCGCTGAGCAGGCTGATGAACCCCATCAGCCGCCAGGGAAACTGAACTCGGTAGAACGGCAATCCGTCGGCCCAGATCGGCGCTGACCATCCCGTCAGCATGAAAACCGCAATCATCAGGGTTATCGCTGCGACCGCCTCCATCGGCAAAAGCCGCCTCCGCTGGCGGGACACCATGAAAATGAACCAAGCCACGGCACTCAAGCCGAGCTGTCCGAGAATTAGCAGCAACAGATGCGGCCGGGTCTGACGGAAAAGCTCTGCCCCAAGAAGCCAATTGACCGGATCTTTCGCATCGCCAAACATCGACTGGAGATGAACAAGGTTCTGCAACGACAGCGCCGG
Source organism: uncultured Rhodospirillales bacterium (assembly GCA_903891315.1). Taxonomy (GTDB): domain Bacteria; phylum Pseudomonadota; class Alphaproteobacteria; order Acetobacterales; family Acetobacteraceae; genus CAIQQQ01. The sequence goes on from CAITEF010000494.1 coordinate 3,268, forward strand.
GATCAGATAAAAACCGTCAAGCGCTAGACCGCCCACTGCGGCAATGCCCGCCAAAATCATTCGCTGTGGCGTTCGCCAGCCGAGCAGAATGGCGTAGACGCCGCACGGGATCGCGAGCAGGACCAACGTCAGGACATGGGCCAATGTCGCGACTGCTACGCTGAACGACAGTAGCAGTACCCCGAAACGTTTGGCACTGATTGTGTCTTCGATCCCCAGAAGAATGAGCGGGAAAAACGACAACGCCATCGTCTCGGCAAAAGCGGAGCGCACGAAAACATCGACATCAAAATTATAGGTGCAGCTAATATAGAACGCAGCGCCGAACATCGCACCGGCCGGCGGTAAATGACGCCTCAGCCACACGAAAGTGAACACCCCCGCCCATAGGCGCCCCAGCAGCAACGCAAAGCCCAGCGCTTGGTCAACAGTCATCCACCCTTGCCCAGGGCCGCGCAGCAACGCCCCGATCCAGTACGCGAGTGGTGGATAATAATAGAAGGTCGGCTGCCCCATCCCATTGTCGCCCTCAACCAGCCATCGCGGATAGAGATCGCCCAGCCAGAACTGGCGTGCGAAACGGTCCAGCCATAGCAACGCCGGGCCAGCATCATGCCCCGAATCGGCAGTGTAAGTCGGAAGACCCAAAACAATCACCGGCAGCGACAGAAGCGCTGCCACGAGGATGATCACTGCAATTCTTTTTCGGTCGGTCAAAGTCTGTTCGAGGTTCAGCATCACCGCATTTACCTCCCGCACGATCCCACAACGCCCTTAACCAATCTGACGCCAGAACAACGTGATATGACGCCTTACGCCAACCATCGCGCTAGCGAACTGGCCAGCGATGGCAGCGTCTTCATCGGGTTACTTGCTAACCGGCGGGATGGCGTTCGGGATGATGCTGGAGTTCGGACGGTTCGCCGGTGTGCCGTCCTCGTTGAACTCCTGTCCTTGTATCTCAATCTGACGTTGTATTTCAGCTTTCATGGCCGATAATTCCAGGTCAATGGATTCAAATACTGTTTGCAGGATCTGAGTTTTTTCTTGTATGCGGTCACGAAATCCTGTGTCAATACCGGCCGCAGGAATATCAGACTGATTCATGATCTTGTCAACTCGATTTAGCAAATTTTCTTGAATATCGTCAAATGCAAGATTTTCCAAGTTGTTGCCGAGGCGGACCAATTCTATCAGATTCATATTACCACTCAAACAAGGTTTGGAAAGTGTTTTCAGTGTTGGTGGCCGATTTTAAATCCCATTCCAATACACTCAACAAGTTATCTAACTTTTGATCAACTACAGTTTGTTCCATATCTGCATCATCAAATGGCAAGTCTTTGAACCACTGTGGCAAGTGCAATTCATCTGTAGGATACCCAATACTAGTCCATCCTAGAGGATTCTGTTTCAGTTTGCACACAATGGTTTTCATACCATCTACAATTTGCATTGAATACTTGTCGCTATTCATCCTACGCAGGTTATTCCAGTTCAAGGCCGCACGCACATGTCCAGGCATGTTGGCTTTACCCAAGCGTTCTTCTTCCTTGGCATA
>CAITEF010000495.1 GCA_903891315.1 uncultured Rhodospirillales bacterium
GCTCCCCCTGCCCGCACCTTCTTGCGCCCTGCATCTGGCCAGTAGCGCGGAATTTAAGGCGCACCTTCTTGTCGTATACGCACTGCCCTCCCGCCAGCTTTACGGTCGCTTGTTCCCTCATATGGCAGCAAGGAAAAGCACAGTGACGCATATCGCAGAAACAGCCCTCGCAACGCCGCCGCCAAGCGCGGCATCAATGCAGCCGCTCATCATTTCTGAAAAGGAAGCCGCGCGTTTTCTAACACTCTCCCCCTCGCATCTTCAGCGGATGCGCCTACGCGGGGATGCACCACCACATATTCAGATCGGACCGCGTCGCCTCGGCTATCGGCTCGATGATCTGCATTCGTGGCTCAAGAGTCGCCGCGTGGCTTCGACCTCCGAGGCTTTGCCGGGCGTGTCCAGTCAACGGAAGGGAGGGAATGTCTGATGGTTCAGATCCCCACTTTCGAGAACGTTATCCCGGTTCCGCAAGCGGCCCCAATGCCCCGCGCCGATCCGCAGGCGTTCGCCCAGGCTGGCAACGCGCTGGCACAGGGCGGTGCGCAGTTGGCAAACACCATGGAGCAATTTCAAGCTCAATACGCCCATGCGCGGCGCGGGGATGAGGCAGCGAAAATAGCAAATGCCGGATCGCGTCAATTTGACGATTTGCAGTCAAGCTTGACAAAGGTGCCTGATCAGAAGGCAGCAATGGCGACTTGGGACGAACAGGTTCCTCAAATAATCAGCAAGCAAACCGCATCCACATCTGACCCATTGGTCGCCTCTCAAGTAAACCAGAGATTGAATGAAGAGGCCATGGTTCGTGCCAAAGGATTATGGCGCTCAACACTTGACGCAGAGATATCCGATAAAGTCGGCAATCTAAAAGCACGCACCAATGATTATTCAAAGGATATTGCTGCCGCAACGACGCCGGAGCTGGAAGCCCTCAAAATCGATCAGCTAGTGGGAGACGTGAAAGGCCAAGTTGCGGGTGGGTGGCTCAAAGGCTTCGAGGGGCCTCCGCTGATCTCGCAGGCTCTGCATGCTGCGATCATTCAACGCGGCGTGACCGATCCGACTGGGGCAAAGGCGCTGATGACCAAATATCAGAGCTATCTCTCGCCAATGGATCAGGCGCGGTCGGCTGAGTTCCTCGAACCGCGCATCGCAAAGATGGGCGGCCAGAGCATTGCCGATCAGGAATGGTCGCTGTCTGGGCTTGGCCAGGGCGCAGGCATTGATACGCTGTCCGGTTCGATCCTTCAGCAAGAGAGCGGAGGCGGAGCGAACGCCAGCACCAGCGTCACTGGCGCACGCGGCGCTTGGCAGGTGCAGCCGGATACGTTCAAGCAATTCGCTCAACCTGGGGAAAACATCGACAACCCCCACGACAATGAAGCGGTCGCACGCCGCTACATCAATTCTCTATGGTCCCAAGCTGGTGGCGATCCCGCGCGCGTTGCCGTTGGGTATTTCAGTGGTCCGGACAATATGGCACCGGCAGGCAGTGCCACACCTTGGAAGGCGGATCGCAAAGACCCAACCGGCAAGAGCACTTCAAGCTATGTCTCGGACGTGATGGCCCGATTGCCGGCGTCTGCGACTTCAGAGCCGGTGATCTTCCCGGATGAAGGGCGGCTGTATCAACGCGTCATTGACCGGACGAAGGACAATCCCGAGCTCCAGCGCCAGGCGCTGAGCGCGATAAGCAGCAAGGTCCAGGTTTACAAAATCCAGACGGCCTCCGAGCGTGAAGATGTGCGCAAACAAGCAGGCGATGCCGTTGCGGCGCTTGAGGCCGGGAAGGACGACATTGACATCCCGGTTGATCGCATCCGGGCAGTGATGCCGAACGCCGAGGCACAGGACCTGATCGGGCGTCTACAGGTCGCCAAGGTATCGGGGCAGGTATTGAAAGATGTGCAGTGGGGCGCGCCGGACGAACTGGCGGCAGCGCGGGCAGACCTCGCCAGCGGCCTCGGCCTTCGTTCGACCCTGATCCATACAGCCATGCGGGGCAGCAATCCCGAAGCAACGGCGGCGGCCAGTGGCGGAGATGCAGCAAACTCAGAGACGCCTGATATGTTTCGGATGCGCACAGCAGTTCTGAGGCAGTTCGACAACATGGTCGCCAATCGCTCCGAAGCGCTGGCGAAAGACCCTGCAGGTTATGTGGCTGCAAATCCTGTTGTGCAGGATCGGCTGAAAGCGATTGATCCCGAAAATCCCAGCACATTCGAGGATTATGCGCGGGCATCTTTGGCGACGCAGGCGCAGCTCGGCGTTGCTCCAACGGATCGGCATGTCCTCACGCAAGGCCAGGCGTCCAGCTTGGTGAAGCAACTTACATCAGCTGACCCGGCTGTTGTTGATGTTGGGCAGCGATTGGATGGGTTGGCCAAGCAGTTTGGCTCCATGTGGCCGCAGGCGTGGGGCGATTTGGTGACGCAGGGCAAGCTCCCGCGCGAATATCACATTCTCGGAATGATGGATGCGCCGGGGCAGGTGCAGGCCAGGACAGATTTCACCCGAGCGCTTCAAGCATCCGCCAAGCGAGATGGCGCAACGCAGATGGAAGCCGACGCATCCGCGAATGATATGGCGCTGATCAAGCAAAATCTGGATGGAAAGATCAGTGCTTTCCGGATTACCGCTGCAATTCCAAATATCAGCGGTAATATCGACCTAATATCTGATATTCGTTCATCAATCCGGCAACTTGCAACATTCTACGTAATACAGGGAATGAATGGCACATCGGCGCTACAGAAAGCAGCTGACGGAATTATCAACGAAAAGTATGACTTTGGAACTGCGAGCGGTATTGGCGAAGGTGCGAGAGTGCCAAAGGGCATGTTACCGCAAGTAGAGCAACAGGCGGCGAGCGTTGTGGATCAACTGAAGCCGGAAGATTTGATGCCATTCAAATCGACAGGCGATAGCGCCACCGATCAGCAGCGGGCGCAGGATGCTGTGAAGCTGGTGAGGAGCGGCATTAAGTGGGCTCCGGCGGAAGATGATCAGGGCCTGTTTGGCTATGTGAAAATGAACGATGGCCGAAACGTCCCGATCAAGCTGGCCAATGGAAACCGCCTTGAATTGCGATTTGCCAATCTGTCGCATGCAGCAGCTCCATCAGCGGCCCCTGATGTTCAAATTTCGGGAGGTCCGTGATGGTCGGATTGATTTCTGAAACCGCTGGTGA
>CAITEF010000496.1 GCA_903891315.1 uncultured Rhodospirillales bacterium
ATCATCGTAACTGCGCCCGCCCGGATGCGAGACATGGTGCTGCATCCCCCCCAGGCTGCGGCCGGTCCAGCGGTCATAGACATCGAACACCAAGGGCGTCTGCGCCGGGATGGTTGGATGCAGCGCGAACGGCGGACGCCACGCCTTGAACCGCACGCCAGCGACATATTCGCCCGCACGATCCGTGCGCTGCAGCGGAAGTGCCACACCGTTGCAGGAGAGCACATAGCGCTCCTCGATCCAGCCGCTCACCTTGGCCTGCAGTCGCTCTGCCGAGCTGTCGACATAGCGCGTGGTGCCGTTGGCGGCCTGTTCCTCGCCCAGCACGTGCCATGGTTCCAGCGCGTGGCGGAGTTCGACATTCATCCCGCGCACATCGATCTCGCCGACCTTCGGGAAGCGAAATTCCATATGCGGCGCGAACCAATCCGGCGACAGCTTCATGCCGTAGGCTTCAAGCTCGTTCATTGCATCGCGGAAATCCTGATCGACGTAATGCGGCAGCATGTAATCGTCATGCAGACGCGTGCCGAAGCGGATCAGCTTGCGCTCATACGGCCGCTGCCAGAACGCCGCCAACGCGCCACGCATCAGCAACATCTGCGCAGCCGACATCTGCGCATGCGGCGGCATCTCGAAGGCGCGGAATTCCACCAGACCACGACGACCCGACGCACTGCCTGGATCATACATCTTGTCGATGCAGAACTCGGTGCGATGCGTGTTGCCCGACATGTCGACCAGGATGTTGCGGAAAATCCGGTCTGTCATCCAAGGCGGGGTCTGCTGGAACGGCGAGATCTGACTGAACGCGATCTCCAATTCCGCCACCGCGTCATCCCGCGCCTCATCAATGCGCGGATGCTGGCTTGTCGGTCCGATGAACAAACCAGAGAACAAGAACGACAGGCTCGGATGGTTGTGCCAGAAGCCGAGCAGCGATTTCAGCAAATCGGGGCGACGCAGAAACGGGCTGTCGGCCGCCGAAGCGCCACCCATCACCACATGGTTGCCGCCGCCGGTGCCGACATGGCGGCCGTCCTGCATAAATTTCTCACTGGAGAGGCCACAGATGCGCGCCTCCTCATAGAGCTGCTCCGTGCGCTGGACATGCTCGGCGAAGTTCATCGAGGGGTGAATGTTCACCTCGATCACACCCGGATCAGGGGTGATCGAGAAATTCTGCAGCCGGTCATCATGCGGCGGCAGATAACCTTCTAGTACGACTTTACGGTCAAACTCCTCAGCCGTCGCTTCCACTGCGGCCACCAGTTCCAGCCAGTCCTCAGCCGAGAACAACGGCGGGAAGAAGACATGCATCAGGCCGTTGCGCGGCTCGATGCACATCGCGGTGCGGACCAGATCCGGCTCGTCCTTGCCCACTTCCGGGATCGGCTGCGGAACCGGGCGGAAATTCTCAATCGAACTGCCAAGCGGGCGACGCTCATAAGTGCGGCGCAGCGTCATCTGGCTCGGCAACGCCTCTTTCGGCGCGAACGGATCTTCCTCGAACGGCAGATCGACGCTGTCCGGATCGGCCCATGGCAGGCTCTCCAGCGGCAGGCGGAAGCCCATCGGGCTGTCACCCGGGATCAGGAACAGCGTGTTGCCGCGCATGAACCATTTGCCGGTCTGCCAACGACGCTGACCACCATCCAGCACGCGACGCAGCGGCATCACGCTGCCGACCGGCGAGGCCAGCCCCTGGGCGAACACGCGCACCAAACGCTCGCGCTCCAGCGGATCCTTCAGCTTGTTGTCTTCCAGCACAACGTTCGCGGGCAGGCGGTTCTCTTTCCAGAGATAATAATGCACATCCTCATAGCCCGGCAGGATGCAGGAAGGATCAACCTGCAGACGCTCGGCCAACGCGCTCGCGAATGAGGCGGCATCCTCGGCCGTCGCATTGTCCTTGTCGCGATCCGGATCGGCGAGCAATTCGGGGCGCGACCAGACCGGCTCGCCATCGCGGCGCCAATGCGCCGACAACGCCCAACGCGGCAGCGGTTCTCCGGGATATTGCTTGCCCATGCCATGATGCAAAGCCGAACCCGGAGCCCAGAGCGGAGCGAGGCGGCGCATCAGGCGACCGGCATAGCCACGCTTTGTCGGCCCGAGCGCGTCGAAATTCCACTCGGCAGCTTCCACGTCGGTGGCAGCCACGAAAGTCGGCTCGCCACCCATCGTCAGGCGCAGATCACCCGCGACAAGCTGACGCTCAACCCGCTGGCCGGCGGAGAGAATGTCCTGCCAGACTTTCTGCGTGTAGGGTTTGGTGACGCGCGGGGTTTCCAGCACGCGACGGACCTGCATGGCGAATTCGAATTCGACTTCGCATTTCTCCACGCCCCCCGAAATCGCCGCCGCCGATTGCGGCTCCGGCGAGGCGGCGAGCGGGATATGGCCCTCGCCGGTCATCAGCCCGGAGGTCGCGTCCATGCCAACCCAGCCAGCACCGGGCAGATAGACTTCCGCCCAGGCATGCAGATCGGTGAAATCCTCTGTCGGGCCTTCAGCACCGCCATCAACCGGCTTCACATCGGCAACAAGCTGGATCAGGTAGCCGGAGACGAAGCGGGCGGCGAGGCCGAGATGCCGCAGCGCGTTCACCAGCAACCAAGCGCTGTCACGGCAGGAGCCACGGCCAAGCGTGAGGCTTTCTTCCGGGGTGTAAACGCCCGGCTCCATGCGCACGATATAGGCAATTCGGCTTTGTATCAGGCGGTTGATGTCGATCAGGAAGTCAATCGTGCGCTTTTCCTGGCGCGGCACTTCGGCCAGCAGGGCAGCGAGCATCGGGCCAGCCGGTTCGATCTTGCGGAACGGAGCAAGTTCTTCTTCCAGCACCGGATCATAGGTGAACGGGAAGCTCTCGGCATCCGGCTCCAGGAAGAAGTCGAACGGGTTGATGGTGGCCATGTCGGCGACCAGATCGATTTGAACGTCGAAGTGATCAACCTTCTCGGGGAAGACAACGCGGGCGAGGAAATTGCCCTGCGGGTCCTGCTGCCAGTTCAAGAAATGCGGCTGCGGAGAGACCTTCAGCGAATAGGCCAATATCGGCGTGCGCGCATGCGGTGCAGGGCGGAGCCGAATTGTCTGCGGGCCGAGGCTGACAGCGCGCTCATAGCGATAGGTTGTCCGGTGCGTCAGGGCAACATGCAGGGCCATTGGGTACTCACTGATCTGTTGCACGGGCGTTTAGTCGCCAATGCGCATCATGTCATCGACGCGTGCTGCAAGGCAGCACGGCAGCACGGCAGCTTCGGCTCAGCCGAAACGCCGCGGGGTAACAAGTGCAAGGATCTTGCCAGCCTCACCCGGCTCGCGACCGGAAACAAGATCGGCCACCAAACGCCCTGCAGCAGGCGCGGTCTGGATACCATAGCCTCCCTGTCCAATGCACCAGAAGAAGCCGTCATTGTCGGCATCAAAGCCGATACACAGGCTGCGATCCGGCGTGAAACTGCGCAAACCGGCCCAGGAATGCTCCACGCGCCGCACCTCGATGTCGAGCGCCTGCTGCATACGGTCAATCGCGATGGCGATATCAAGCTCGTCGGGTTGGATATCCTGCGGCTCCATATCGGTCTCGTCGGCGGGCGAGACCATCAGTTTTGTGCGGGCCTCCGGGCGGCAATACCAGGTGTGATCAACGTCGTTGAGCAACGGCCAGTCGGTCGGAATATACGGGGCGGGGTCGATCACCACGCCCGTGCGCCGCTTGGGCTGTAGGCCGATTCGGCGCTTTCCGGCGATCTGCGCCACCTCATCCCCCCAGGCACCGGCGGCGTTGATGATGATGGGCGCCTGGAACACGCCACCACCTGTCACCGCCACGCGCCAGATGCCGCTCAGACGGGCGATTTCCCCAGCCCGGCTGCGCAATGCGAGCACACCATCATGCGCGCGGAGTTGGCGCAGGAATCCTTGATGCAGCGCCGCCACATCCATGTCGAACGCATCTTCCTCGATGGCGGCACGCCGTGCGTAGCTCGGCTTCAGCGCGGGGACCATTTCTCGCAAGGCGGCGATCGTGATCTCGCGCAATCCGCTGCCCTCTGCCAGCAATCGATCCAGATGCGCCTCCTCGCTTTGTGGTGCGAGGAAGACAACGGGGCGGCGCGACATGATCGCGGTTTCGGTAAAACCATTCGGGGGGTGCTCGAAAAACGAGCGAGACAGACCGGTCAGCGCCTGCACGTCCTGCGGCCCGTAATTCAGAATCCAAATCGCCGCCGAACGACCCGTCGAATGATACCCCGCCACCTCCTCCGCCTCGACCAGCGCCACTTTGTGATCGCTGGCAAGAAAAGCGGCGGCGGAGGCTCCGGCGATACCGGCACCGATGACAATGATGTCGAAGCTATTGGTGTTCATGGGGGGAGCATGGTGCGGTTGCTCCCGCTTGTGCAACTCTCATCATTCCCCCTCCTCGTCTTTGCGAGGAGCCACTCGGCGACGAAGCAACCCAGGAGTGCCGCCAAGCGATTCCTGGGTTGCTTCGTCGCAATGACGAGATTTACTTCCCGTAAACCAAATCCGGCAACGCCATTGCGATGCCAGGGAAGAAGCTCAAAATCACCACCCCCAGCGCCAGCAGCACCACGAACGGAATCGTGCCCATGATGATCGCCCCCAGCCCGATATCGGGTGCGATGCGGTTGATGACGAAGATGTTCAGCCCCACCGGCGGATGGATCAGTCCCATCTCCATCACAATCGCCATCACGATGCCGAACCAGATCAGATCGAACCCGGCGGCGCGCAAGGGCGGCAGGATGATCGGAGCCGTCATCAAAATGATCGACACCGGCGGCAGGAAGAAGCCGAGAATGACCACCATCAGCAAAATGGCGAACAACAACAGCCATTTCGACAAATGCAGCCCCACAATCGCCTCGGCGGCACTTTGCGAGATATGCAGATAGCTCATCACATAGGAATACAGCAGGCTCATGCCGATGATCATCAACAGCATGCCGCTCTCACCCAAGGTGCCCTTGAAGATCGGGATCACATCGCCGAGCCGATACGCGCGATAGACCACTGCAATCAGCCCCATCGCCAGCACCGCACCAAGCCCTGCCGTCTCAGAAGGTGTTGCGATGCCGCCATAAAGGGCAACCATCACGCCGCTGAGCAAAAACAAGAACGGCAACACGCGCGGCAGCGCGGACATCCGCTCAGACATGGTGAAATGCTCATCGGCCAGGATCGGATGGTGCGCATCGCCACCATGGCCCACCGCCTTCATCGCCCGCGCATATTCCCGCCGCCACTGGAACACCGCAAAGATCGCGAACAAAATCACCAGCAACACGCCCGGTCCAAGCCCCGCCAGGAACAACCGCCCCAGCGACTGCTCAGCCGCCACCGCGTACAGAATCAGCACAATCGAAGGCGGCAGCAGAATGCCAAGCGTGCCACCGGCAGCCACCAAACCCGCCGCAAACCCCGGCGAATAGCCACGACGCCGCATCTCCGGAATCCCTGACGACCCAATCGCCGAACACGTTGCCGGGCTCGATCCCGCCATCGCAGCGAACAGACCGCAGGCCAACACCACCGCCACGCCAAGACCGCCCGGAACCCGTCCAAGCCAGGTGTGCAACGCGTCGTAGAGATCCTTGCCCGCGCGGGATTTGCCGATGGCGGCACCCTTGAGAATGAACAGCGGGATGGTGAGCAAAGTAATGCTCGCCAATTCCTCGTAGACATTCTGCGCGATGGTATCGAGCGA
>CAITEF010000497.1 GCA_903891315.1 uncultured Rhodospirillales bacterium
GCCTACAACTTCATCTTCTTCATCGCCGGATTGCAGTCGATCCCGCGCACGCTGGTGGAAGCCGCCGCCATGGACGGCGCTGGCCCGCTGCGCCGGATGCGCGATCTGCAAATTCCGCTGCTGGCACCGACCTTCTTCTTCTTGCTGGTGATCAACATCACCGACAGCTTCGTCGACAGTTTCGGCATCGTGGACCTGACCACCGGCGGCGGGCCGTCGAAGGCAACCACGCTGATGGTCTACAAAATCTATTTCGACGGCTTCCGGGGCCTGGATTATTCGGGCGCTGCCGCACAGTCGATTGTGCTGATGATGCTGATCATGGTGCTGACCTTCGTGCAGTTCCGGTATATCGAGCGGAAGGTGCATTACACATGATCGAACGCACCCCCCTCCTCAACGCGCTCACCCACGCCATCATGATCGGCGGGTTGTTGGTGGCCCTCGTCCCGCTCTGGCTCGTCTTCGTCGCCGCCTCGTTGACTTTGACCGAGGTCAACACGCCGCCGATCTCGATCATCCCCGGCACGCATCTGTTTGAGAACCTCGCCGAGGCGTGGCAGCGCGCGGCGATGGGGCCGAAGCTGTTCAACTCGCTGTTCATGTCGATCATGGTGGCGGCGGGCAAGATTGCGTTCTCGTCGGTGACCGCCTTTGGCATCGTCTATTTCCGCTTTCCGGGCCGGATGATCGCTTTCTGGATGATCTTCATCACGCTGATGCTGCCGCTCGAAGTGCGCATCGTGCCGACCTACGCGGTGGCAGCCAACGCGCTGTCGCCGTTCCAGCATCTGATCGCATCGCTCGGCATCGTCGATCTGGTGGCGTGGGTGAGCGGCTGGCAGATCGACATGCAATGGAATTTGCTGAACTCGCGCACCGGATTGGTGCTGCCGCTGGTGGCCACCGCCACCGGCACGTTCCTCTACCGCCAGTTCTTCCTCACCGTGCCCGCCGAATTGTTCGAGGCGAGCCGGATGGATGGCGCGGGGCCTTTGCGGTTCTTCTGGCAAATCCTGATGCCGCTCTCGCGCACCAACATGATCGCGCTGTTTACGATCATGTTCCTCTACGCCTGGAACCAGTATCTCTGGCCGCTGCTGATCACCACCGACCGCGCCAATTTCGGCACGGCGGTGATGGCGCTGCGTCTGTTGCTGCCCGCGATTGGCGACAGCACCGGCGGTGCAGTGCCGGATTGGAACGTGGCGATGGCGGGGTGCTTGATCGTCATCCTGCCGCCGATGCTGGTGGTGGCAACGTTGCAGCGCTTCTTTATTCGGGGGCTGGTGTCGGCGGATAAGTGATTTTCGACGTTATCCGGTCGGAAATTGCTGCCACGCTCCGTCACGTCACGCCGTCTTGCGCTGCCCTCCCCCGACCGACAAACTCATGGCGCTGGGCGGGGCCAAACAGGAGGAATCAGCCATAATGGAATTCGCACTCTCTTCGGAGCTGGACCGCACGCGTCTGGCCATTCGTGAGTACGTCGAGACCCGTCTCATCCCGCTCGAATCTGACCCGTCCACCTATGACGAGCACGAGAACATCACCGAAGCCCTCCTGGCCAAGCTCCGCGAAGAGGCTAAAGCCCTCGGCCTCTGGGCTCTCAACATGCCCAAAGAGCGCGGCGGCCAAGGGTTTAACCTCGCGGAAATCACCCCCTGCTATGAGGAGATGAACCGCTCCATTTTCGGCCCCGTCGTCTTCAATGCCGCAGCCCCCGATGACGGCAACATGCGCGTGCTGCTCCAGGTCGCGACCGAAGAGCAGAAAACCAAATGGCTGCAGCCGATCATCGACGGCGAGGTCCGCAGCGCCTTCGCGATGACCGAGCCGGATGGCTGCGGCTCCGACCCATCGCTGACCTACACCACCGCCACCCGCACCAACACGGGGTGGAAAATCCACGGCCGCAAATGGTTCATCACTGGCGCGGGCGTTGCCAAACACTTCATCCTGATCGCCCGCACCTCGGATGACGCGAAGAAAGGCCTCTCCGCCTTCCTCTTCCACGCCGACCAGCCCGGCTGGCGCATCGTCCGGCGCATTCCGATCATGGGGCCGGAGGAACATGGCGGGCATTGCGAGTTGGAATTCGACGGCCTCGAAATCCCGCACGAGAACATCCTGCGCGGCGAGGGCGAGGGGATGCGCATCTTGCAAACCCGCCTCGGCCCGGCGCGCCTCACCCATTGCATGCGCTGGACCGGCCTTGCCCGCCGATGCCTGGAAATCGCCTCCGCCCATGTCGAACAACGCGCCTCGTTCGGGGCGAAGCTGATCGACCATGAATCGGTGCAAGGCCAACTTGGCGACGCTGCGTTGCAGGTGCAGATCGGCAAATTGCTCACCATGCAATGCGCCTGGAAGCTCGATCTGGGCGATTACGCGCGCAAGGAAGTCTCGATGGCAAAGATCGTCGTCGCTGATGCGTTGCAGCAGGCTTGCGACACGGCGCTGCAGCTTCTGGGGGCGAAAGGCTATTCCAAGGACACGCCTGTCGAATGGATCTACCGCTATGCGCGGCAAGCCCGCCTCGTCGATGGAGCGTCAGAAGTGCATCGGATGGTGTTGGCGCAGACGCTGCGGCGCGACCCGAAAGGCTTCTTCGATTGGGGTGCCACGCCGAATGGATGAGCAGCGCCGTGCAGCACTCCAAGCCTGGCTGAACGGTCCGAAAATTAGCGCCATGTCGCTGCTCTCGGGCGGCGCCATCCAGCAGAACTGGGCTGTGGATGTCGAGATCGACGGCCAACCCGCGCAGTGGGTTCTGCGCACCGATTCAGCGGCGACCCTGACCCATTCGCGCCCCCGCGCCGAGGAATTCGCCCTGCTGAAGGCAGCCTTCGCGGCAGGTGTGGCGGTACCGGAGCCACTGATGCTGTGCGAAGATACGACCATCGTCGGCGCCCCGTTCTTCATCATGCGCCGCGTTTACGGCATCGCCGCCGGGTTCCGCGTGGTGAAGGACGCCACGCTGGCGGGCGGCCGCGAACAGGCCGTCGCCGCTCTCGGACGCGAATTGGCGCGGATTCATTCGGTCCACGAACCGCTGCCCTTCCTCGCGCCACATCCGCCAATCCCGCCAATGCTGCGCTTCGTGTCCGAAATGCGTGCCCATCTCGACCAAGGCCGCCGTCCGCGCCCCGTTCTCGAATGGGGCCTGCGCTATCTCGAACGTCACGCCCCACCATCGTCGGACATCGTGCTCTGCCACAACGATTTCCGCACCGGCAATCTGATGCTCAACGCGGACGGCGTGGCGGGTGTGCTTGATTGGGAGTTCGCGGCTTACGGCGACCGCCACGAGGATCTCGGCTGGTTCTGCGCCCGCTGCTGGCGCTTTGGCTCACCACACGAAGCAGGCGGGATCGGCTCACGCGCCGCTCTCTATGCCGGCTACGAGGCGCAATCCGGCCACAAGGTGGATGACGCCCAAGTTCGCCTGTGGGAAATCGCCGCCACCATCCGCTGGGCGGTCATCGCAATCTCGCAAGCCGAGAGGCATCTCTCCGGGGCCGAAGAAAATCTCGAACTCGCCCTCACCGGCCATATCGTCCCCGAGCTGGAACGCGATATAATCCTGGCAACAACCTAGCGGAGGACTTGCCCGAATTGGTCGACATCACCGGCATGGAAGAGCCGCACCCGCTTGAGCTTCTCGCCGCCGCCCGTGCGGCGTTGCTGAAGGAGGTGGTGCCAGCGCTGGAGGGAGCGCCGAAATTCCAGGCTTTGATGGTCGCCAATGCCATCTCCATCGCCCAGCGCGCATTGTCGGGGGACGCGGTGCCGGAACTGCCCAATGTGGCGGAGCTCTGCACCGAAATTCGCGCAGGCCTGCACGACGACAACGCGGCCACCGCCGCACTTTTGCGCCACCACACCGAGGCGCGCTGCCGAATAAGCAGCAAACCAGCCCGGTAATTTCGAGGAACCCCCCAATGCCCTCGCCGATCTACGACCAGGATCTCGACAAGAATCCGGCCAATTACACCGCACTCTCGCCGATCTCCTTCCTCGCCCGCGCCGCCCGCGTCTATCCGCACAAGGTGGCTGTGATTCACGGCGAGCGCCGCATCACCTACGCCGAAATGTTCGCCCGCTGCCGCCGCTTCGCCTCGGTGCTGGCCAATCACGGTATCGGACGCGGCGACACCGTCTCCGTCTTCGCCCCAAACATCCCGGCCTTGCTCGAAGCCCATTACGCCGTGCCGATGACCGGCGGCGTGATCTGCGCGATCAACACACGGCTCGATGCCCCAACCGTTGCCTTCATCCTTCAGCACAGCGAGACCAAAATCTTCCTGGTCGACCGCGAACTCGCCCCTGTGGCCAAGGCCGCCCTGGCGATGATGGAAAAGCCGCCTTTGGTGATCGGCATCGACGACGCGCTCACCGTTGCGGGCGAATTGCTCGGCGAGGACTACGAACACTTCATCGCCAAGGGCGACGCGCATTTCCCGATCAATCTGCCGTCCGATGAATGGGACGCGATTTCGCTCGGCTACACGTCAGGGACCACCGGCGACCCCAAAGGCGTCGTCTGCCACCATCGCGGCGCGTATTTGAACGCCGCCGGTTTGGCGATGGCCTGCGAGACCTCCTCGCGCAGTGTCTATCTCTGGACGCTGCCGATGTTCCACTGCAACGGATGGACCTTCACCTGGGGCATCACGATGATCGGCGGCACCCATGTCTGCCTGCGTCGCGTCGACCCGGCGCTGATCTATCCGCTGATCGCCGAGCACAAAGTGACGCATATGTGCGCCGCCCCGGTGGTGCTGACGATGCTCATCCACGCCCCCGCCGAGGTGGTGCGCCGCTTCGACCATGAGGTGAGAGTCTTCACAGGTGGTGCCGCCCCGCCAACCCCGGTGATCGAGGCGATGGAAAATCGCGGCTTCACGGTGGGCCATGTCTATGGCCTGACCGAAGTCTACGGCCCGTTCACCGTCTGCATGCCGCAGGACGGCCTGTTCGAGATGTCGGTCGGCGACCGCGCCAAATTCCTCTCCCGCCAGGGCGTCCCGCACCCGCTGGCCGAGGATGCGCAGATCATGGACGCGCAGATGAACCTCGTCCCCTCCGACGGTGAGACGATGGGCGAGCTGATGCTGCGCGGCAACACGGTGATGAAGGGCTATCTGAAGAACCCGAAAGCCAGCGAGGCCTGCTTCGCCGGTGGCTGGTTCCATTCGGGCGATCTCGGCGTGATCCACCCGGATTCATATGTTGAGGTGAAGGACCGCTCGAAGGACATCATCATCTCCGGCGGTGAGAACATCTCCTCCATCGAGGTGGAGGATGTGCTGTTCCGCCACCCCGCCATCATCAACGCGGCCGTGGTCGCCCAGCCCGATGAGAAATGGGGCGAGACGCCGTGCGCGTTCTTGGAGGTTCGCCCCGGCGCGACGGTGACGGAGGAGGAACTGCGCGCC
>CAITEF010000498.1 GCA_903891315.1 uncultured Rhodospirillales bacterium
GAGTTTCGACCCCCAATCTTCGCTCTCAGAGGACCCAAATGCTTGGCGTCGTGACCGGCCTGACCGCAGAAGCCAAGATCGCCCAGCGGCTGGGTGTGCCGGTGCGTGCCGGTGGCGGCACGCCCGAGGGGGCCGAGCGCGCGGCGCGTGAGCTGGCCACGCTCGGGGTCACCGCTTTGCTCAGCTTCGGCCTCGCCGGAGGTCTCGACCCAGAACTCCAGCCCGGCGATCTGATTGTGCCCAACGCGGTGGTCGAGGATGGCCGCATCCGCATCGCCAGCCGCCTGCTGTCCGGCTGTCTTGGTGAGGCCAGGCACGGCATGTTGCTGTCGTATAACCGGATCGTCACCAGCGTGGCCGAGAAGGCCGAGCTGTCGAAATCCACGCTCTGCCGCGCCGTCGACATGGAATCTGGTGCCGTGGCGCGCGTGGCCGAGATGAACGGGCTGCCATTTGCCGTGCTGCGCGCCGTCTGTGACGACGCCGCCCGCACGCTGCCCGACGCCGCCAGTGCCGCCCTGAACAGCAAAGGGGCCATCGCAATCTCTCGCGTGGCCCTCTCAGTGCTGCTCAATCCGCTGCAAATCCCGGCCCTGATCACGCTTGGGCGTGACGCGGGCCGGGCGCGGGCTGCCTTAGTCGGCCGCGTCCACCAGATCAGCGTCAGCGGGTTTGGGAGCGTGCTTTAGCTTCTCCATCGCGTTCTGCACATGGGCGGAGAAGACGTATTCGGCCGGGCGCTGATTGGCCAGCGACAGGTCGGGCGCCATCTTGCCCTCGGTCTTGATGCCGAACATCTCAACGGCGAGCATCTTCCACGGCTTGGTCACCGCTTCGGTGACGGCGGTGGCTTCGTAGCCGCAATGGACCATGCAATCGGCGCATTTTTCATATTTGCCGGTGCCGTACTTGTCCCATTCGGTGGTCTCCATCAGCTCCTTGAACGAGGAGACATAGCCCTCGCCGAGCAGATAGCAGGGCTTCTGCCAGCCGAAATAGTTGCGCGTCGGGTTGCCCCAGGGCGTGCACTCATAGGTCTGGTTGCCAGCCAAGAAATCCAGGAACAGGCTGGACTGGTTGAACTGCCACTTCTTCTTGCCCGGCTTCTTGCGCGAGAAGATGCCGCGGAACAGCTCTTTCGTCGCGTTGCGGTTGAGGAAGTGCTGCTGATCGGGGGCGCGCTCATAGGCATAACCCGGCGAGACCGAGATGCCGTCCACGCCCATATCCATCACATCGTCGAAGAAGCGGGCCTGACGCTCCGGATCGGCGTTGTTGAACAAGGTCGCGTTGATGATGGTACGGAAGCCGCGCTTCTTGCTCTCGGCAATGGCCGCCACGGCGCGGTCATACACGCCATCCTGGCAGACCGAGCGGTCGTGATCGCCCTTGTCGCCATCCAGATGCACCGACCAGGAAAAGAACTTGTTCGGCTTGAACAAATCCATCTTCTTTTCCAGAAGAAGGGCGTTCGTGCAGACGATGACGAATTTCTTGCGTGCGATGATGCCCTGGACGACCTGATCGATCTCCTTGTGCAGCAGCGGCTCACCACCGGCGATCACCACCACGGGTGCGCCGCATTCGTCGACCGCCTGCAGGCATTCTTCAACCGAGAGGCGCTGGTTGAGGATCTCGGCCGGATAGTCGATCTTGCCGCAGCCCGCGCAGGCGAGGTTGCAACGGAATAGCGGCTCAAGCATCAGCACCAGCGGATAGCGCTTGCGGCCAATCAGATGCTGCTTGACCACATAAGCGCCCACGCGAAGCGCCTGGTGCAGAGGAACGGCCATCTTTGATCACCTTCTGAGTGTGCGGGCGCTGCGATGCACCACGCGAATGCGAATTCGTGTTCGCGTATTGGCAGCAGGCGCGGAGCGTGTCAATAAGGGTGTATGAGCACGACCACCTCCACCACACGACGCGCCCCGCTACAGGAACGCAGCCAGGAAACCGTCGCCCGCGCGCTGGCGGCCGCCACCGCGTTGCTCGGGCGCGGGGTGCCGTTGGAGAGTCTGACGACGGCGCAGATCGCGCATGAGGCGGGCATGTCGGTGGGGGGGCTGTATCGGTTCTTCCCAGACAAGCAGGCGATTGTGGATGCGATCGCCCTGCGTCACATGGAGGCGTTTCAGGAGCGGATGGGGGCGGCGCTGATCGCCGATTTCCCCGAAACGCCGCGCGATTTCCTCAACAGCATCGTCGATGAGTTCGTCGCCTATCTCGACGAGAACCCGGATTTCCGCACACTGGCCTTCGGTGCCGCCGGTGGCACCCGCCATATCAGCCGCCCGACCCGTGACGATTATGCGGGCTCGCAGGTGGAGGAGATGGTGATGGATTTTCTCTCCGGCGCGTTTGAGATCGAACCCTCGCCAGAATTCGCGTTTCGGCTGCGACTGGCCACTGAGATCGGGGATCGGTTGTTGGCGTTCTCGTATGAGCAGGCGGATGACCATGCCCGGTTCAAGGTTGTAGGTGAGATGAAGGGTGTGCTGGGGGCTTATTTGTTCCCCGATCCCGTTTCGTAGGGCGTGATGATTTGGGGTTGAGACTTGCCCGCCCCAATTCGTCATTGCAAACGAAGTGCAGCAATCCATCGCAGAACTGGCTGCATCGCGATGGATTGCTGCGCTCCGCTTGCAATGACGGGGTGATATTGGTTCAAACCCAGTTTAGTAGGGCGGAAGAGCGTAGCGTCATCCGGCCTACCAGATTTTACCCGTAAACCTGCCCCGCCCCCGGAAATTGCCCCGCCCGCACCTCGGCGGCGTATTGCGCCACCGCCTCGCTGACCTGCGGCCCGAGATCGGCGAATTTGCGGACGAATTTGGCGGTGGTCGCCCCGGACAATCCGAGCAAATCCTCGGTCACCAGAATCTGCCCGTCACACGCCACCGAAGCCCCAATGCCAATCGTCGGGATCGGCATCATGTCGGAAATCTCGCGCGCCAATGCCTCGCGGGTTGCCTCGATCACCACGGCAAACGCACCGCTTTCGGCAATCGCAGCGGCGTCGCGGCGCAGCGCGTCAGCCTCCGCATCATCCCGCCCGCGTGCCCGCCAGCCAATGCCCTGCACCGATTGCGGGGTGAGCCCAATATGGGCACAGACCGGAATGCCGCGATCGACCAGATAGCGGATGGTGTCGGCCATCACCGCGCCACCTTCGAGCTTGACCGCGTTGCAGCCAGTCTCCGCCATCACCCGCGCAGCGCTGCGAAACGCCTGCTCGCGACTTTCCTGATAGGAGCCGAATGGGAGATCAACCACCACGCAGGCCCGCGCGCTGCCACGCATCACCGCCTGACCGTGGGCGATCATCATCTCCAGTGTCACACCCAGCGTGGTTGGCATGCCGTAGACCACCATGCCGAGACTATCGCCGATCAGCAGCAAATCGACATGCGGGTCGAGCAGCTTGGACATCGGCGCGGTGTAGGCAGTCAGGCACACATAAGGGCCACCGCCCTTGCGGAAATCCCGCGTCTCTTTGCGGCGCATCGGCGCGGGGGGGCTGGTCATGCGGCGTCGTGTGGCGGCGATACGGTCGAGGCAATCATGCGCGGATGCACCGCACTGCCCCAACCGATCCGACCGGCGGTCTTGCAGTTCGGACAGACCGGCAGCCAGCTTGCATGGCCGGTGCCACAGGTTTCGCAACGCCAGCCAGGATCGGGGTCTGCCGCCATCGCCTGACGCAGCGTCTCGCGCGGGCGGCTGAGCGTGGCACCCGTCAGGTCAGCGGCGTCGATATCGGCGAGCAGGCGATAGACGCGCTGCTGGTTCAAGCCGCCGGTCCGCGCTGCTTCGGCCAGACGTCGCGCCTCGGCGACCGATTCATGCGTGCCGACCTGCAGCGACAAAGTGGCGAGCAGGAACAGGCTCTCCGGATGCTGCGGATTGCCGCGCACCAGCGCCTGCGCCTCGTTGTATTTCGTCCCCGGTGCGGTGTGCGCAGCGAGCGCCAATTCGGCAAGGTCGGGATGCGGATTGCGCGTCCAGGCCTCACGCAGCACGGTTTGCGCCTTCGATTCCTTGCCCGCCTCGCGCAGCTTGCTGGCGTAGGCGAGCACGGCGGGGATGAAATCCGGGCTGTCCTTCACCGCGCGCTTGGCCAGACGCAGCGCGCGGTTGGCATCGGGTTCGGCCTGCACGGCGGCCACCGCATAGGCGGCGGTCGGCGCGCCCGGTGCTGCGAGCGCCAGAGCTTGCTGCCAATTGCCGGTGCGGATCGCGACTTCCGAGCGCTCGGCGCGCAGCCAAGTGGTGCCGGGATGAATTCGCTCAGCCTGCTTGGCCACGCAGGCTGCGGCGTCCCAATCCTGGCGCTGCCACGCCTGCCGGAACAGACCGCGCAGGCCTAGGAAACCGGCATGTTCGTGATCGGCGAGTTTCTGGAACAGCGCCTCCGCCTCGTCCTCAAAGCCCGACAACCGCGCCGCTTCGGCCGCGTGCAGCAGCGTGTGCGCGGTGTCACCGAGCAGTCGACGTGCCTTTGCGGTCTGCACGCGGGCCTGCGCCTGATGTCCGGCGGCGATGGCAACAAGCGCCCGCACCGAGGCGATATCCCCCGCTTGGTTCCGCCGCCGCGCCCGCCAGCGTGCAATCATGCCCGGCAGATTGAGCAGACCGAAGACCAGGCGCAGCAACAAAGCGAGGCCGATCAACACCACAGCCGCCGCGAGCAGCGCCAAGGGCGTGGCCATCTCGATGGTATAGCCGTCCAGCGTCGCACTCACCTGCCCGGTGAGTCCCGCCAGCCACCACGCGCCGCCCACCACAATCGCGGCGAACAGCAGAAAGAGCATCACGCCGCGCATCAGGATTTCGCCGCCATCGCCAGCAATGCGGCTCGCGCGTCCAGCAGCGATTGGGCCTGCGCGATCCAGGCCGCCATCGCGGCCTTCGCCGGGGCATCGAGCCCGGCCAAGGCCGTCACCGCGCCTGCGAGGTCACCCGCATCAAGCTTGCCGCGCGCGTCTTCGATCAGCGAGGCGGTGCGGCTGCCGATAATGACATGATCGCCCTCGCGCACGGTGACGAGGTTCTTCACCCGCTCCCAGGCGCGGTCCACCGGATCGGCGATCTCCGCCCCCGGTTGGCTCGCCGCACGCGCGGTGTCGGCGTAGCGGGCAAACGACAGGCGCAAGGCGGGCTCGGTCGGGGCTGCCTTGTCGGCAAACTGCGCCAGAGCGGGCGGGGCATCCGGGATGGTGCCCAGCGGCTTGCCGGCGTCCAGCGCGAAGAAGGCGGCGCGCAGACGGTTGGCGAAGGCGGCGCGCTGGGTGGCCTGGGCGACGTCACGCTTGATGGAAGCGTCCATCTCGGCGATGCGCGCATTCAGTGTGGCGCTGGCCGCCGAAATCTGGCCCTCGACATCGGGCAGGGCCTGGGCGGGACGGGTCTCCAGCGCGGCGAGACGCGATTCCAGCGCCTGCAGACGTGCCGCGTCCTCGGCGCTGCGCTCTGCCGACCGATCAACCACCGCGACCGGAGCAGCGGCGGCCGGAGCAGCGGCGGCCGGGGCAAGGGCGGTCATCGGAGAGGCATGTTCCAGCGCGTCAATCCGTCGTGCCAACTCGGCCAGGCGGCTGTCCACCGCATCGATCCGCGAACCATCGACGGGCAGTGCCAATTGCGGCGGCGGTGCCATCGCCGGGGCGACGTCTTGCGGCAGCAGAACACGCAACGCCAACGGCTCGGCGGCCAGGGCCAGCACGAGCAACAGTGTCAACCACAGCGGCGTGCCACCGGATTTCTTGGCCTTCGGGGCCGGCTCAGCGCTGGCGGGCGGAGCGGCTTCGGGTGGTTCGGCAGCAGGCGTGACTGTCTCTGCAGCCGTTTCGGGACCCGGCGTCTCGGCGCTTGGTTCGGGGGCGACGTGGTGTGTCACCTCTGGCTCGACCGCGATCGGCTCGGGCGTGTGCGGCATCACCATCTCGATGGCGTGGCTGGAAAGCCGCTCGGCGAGATGATCCTGCGGCGGTGCCGGGGGGGACGGTGGGGTATGATTTGGGTCGGTCATGGGAGAAGGGCCACCAACTCGTCCTGGTTCGGGTGTTTTGCCACTCGTATAGCGCGCCAAGCGACATTGCGCAGGGCCAGTTCAGTCTGCGACGAAATTGCCAACGCCTCCACCCCCGCAAGCGCCGTCGCTGGATTCTCTATACACCGAATGAACGCGCGCGCGGTGTCGGCGGAAAAGAAGATTGCGTGTCCCACCCGCCCGGCATCCAGTGCGGCGCGGACCTCTTCGCTCAGCGACTCGGCTGCGACGCGCCGATAGGCAATTCGTCTGCGCAGCGTGAAGCCGCGTGCCTGCAGGTCCGCCGCCAGATCGAGCCCCTGTCCGGCCCCGCTGGCCAGCAACAACGGGCCGTCCGCTGGCAAGAGTTCCGCTGCCGCGAGTTCGGCCAACGCGCCCGCGTCGCGTCCGGCGGAGAGCACGTGGCGGAACCCGGCCTTGACCGCCCGCGCCGCCGTGGCGTCACCCACGGTCAGGATCCGGGTCGAGAGGTCGAATCGGCTCAGCGCGGGCAGTGCGTTGCCGCTTGTCACCAAAATCGCCTGAAACGGCGCCGGCGGCAGCGGCAGTGCGGGCTGAATCTCCAGCATCGGACAGACCAGGGTCTGGTAGCCGCGCGCCTGCAACACGGACGCCGTCTGGCTCGCCGCCGGTTCGGGGCGGGTGATCAGCACAAGGCGGGGAAGAGGCTCAGACAAACACATCCGCCGGACTGTCGGCGCGCAGGCTGGCGCCGAGTTCATGGCCCATCCTCTCGGCGTCGGCGGGGGTACCCTCGATGGAGCGGCGTAGCAGGAACGTGCCGTCCACCCGGGCGACGAGCCCTTCGAGATGCAGCATCCCGTCCGGCTGCATCCGGGCCAGACCGCCGATCGGCGTGCGGCAGGAGCCGTCGAGTTCAGCGAGCAGCGCGCGCTCGGCCAGCGAGACGGCGCGCGATTCGGCATCCTCGATGCCGCGCAGCAACTCGCACAGCTCGACATCCGCCGCGCGCACGGTGATGCCGACAATGCCCTGGCAGGCGGCGGGCAGCATGAATTCCGGGGCGATCAGCACGTCCACCTCACCG
Source organism: uncultured Rhodospirillales bacterium (assembly GCA_903891315.1). Taxonomy (GTDB): domain Bacteria; phylum Pseudomonadota; class Alphaproteobacteria; order Acetobacterales; family Acetobacteraceae; genus CAIQQQ01. The sequence goes on from CAITEF010000498.1 coordinate 7,098, forward strand.
CCGAGGCCGAGACGGCGCAGACCGGCATGGGCGAGCAATGTCGCGTCAAAATCGCCAGCGCGGGTGCGGTCGAGACGACGCTGGACGTTGCCGCGCAACATCTGGAATCGCAAATCGGGCCTGCGGTGCAGCATCTGCGCCTGCCGCCGGACGGACGACGAGCCGATCACCGCCCCTTGGGGCAGTGCCCCGAACGGGTCGGTCGGGTCGGGCTTGCCCGCGCGCGGTCCCAGGATCAGCGCGTCGCGGTGATCCTCGCGGCGCAGCGTGCAGGCGAGGATGATGCCGTCTGGCAGCTCGGTTTCCAGATCCTTCAAGCTGTGGACGGCGAAATCGACGCGGCCATCGGCCAGTGCTTCGTGAATTTCCTTGGCGAACAGCCCCTTGCCGCCGATCTCGGCGAGCGGGCGATCCAGCACCGTATCGCCGGTGGTCTTGATGTGGTGTTCCTCGAACACCTCCATGCCGCGCAACACCGGGCAGAAATGCCGCATCATGGCCATGAAGTCGCGGGTCTGAACCAGGGCGAGTGGCGAGGCGCGGGTGCCGATGCGCAGCGGCAGCGCGGGCCGGTGGCCGTGCCCGCTGGGCTGGCGTGTGTTTGTGGGGTGGGCGTTGCTCATGCCTGTGTCGTAAAACCGAGCGGCGATATTGAAAAGTGTCCAGGACAGTTGACGCGTGACGCAGACCATTTTTCCCAACGGCCCAATCCTCGGGATCGAATCCTCCTGCGACGACACCGCGGCCGCGGTGCTTGACGCCGATGGGCGGATTCTGGCCGAGACCGTCACGCGGCAAATCGATCATGAGGCGTTTGGCGGCGTGGTGCCGGAGATTGCCGCCCGTGCGCATCTCGCCCTGTTGCCGGGGGTTGTGACCCGCGCGATGGCGCAGGCCGGGCTTCGGTTCGCCGATCTGGGCGCGATTGCCGCGACCACCGGGCCGGGGCTGATCGGCGGGCTGATCGTGGGCGCGGGCTACGGCAAGGGGCTGGCGATTGCGCATCGCAAGCCGTTCGTGGCGGTCAATCATCTGGAGGCGCATGCGCTGACCGCGCGCCTGCCATCGCTCGGGCTCGGGGCGGCGTTTCCCTATCTGTTGCTGCTGGTCTCCGGCGGGCATTGCCAGTGCATCGCGGTTGAGGGCGTGGGCCAGCATGTCCGGCTCGGGGGGACCATCGACGATGCGGCGGGCGAGGCGTTCGACAAGGTGGCGAAACTGCTCGGCCTGGGCTGGCCGGGTGGTCCGGCGTTGGAGGCGCTGGCTTCGGCGGGCGACCCGAAGGCGCATCTTTTTCCGCGCCCGTTGTTTGGGCGGGCGGGATGCGATTTCAGTTTCTCCGGGTTGAAAACAGCGGTGGCCACCGTGATTGCGACATATCCGGCGGGCGCTCTGCCGCGTCAAGCGGCGGCCGATATTGCCGCGAGCTTTCAGGTGGCGGTCGCCGAGACGGTGGCGGATCGGGCGGTGCATGCGATGGCGATGTTCCGCGAGAACCATCCGACCGCCAATCTGTTGGTGGTTGCGGGCGGGGTGGCCGCGAATTCCGTGCTGCGCGCCGCGTTGCTTGCGGCTTGCGACAAGGCCGGGTTCCGTTTTGCCGCGCCCCCGCTGAAATACTGCACCGACAACGCGACGATGGTCGCCTGGGCCGGGCTGGAGCGGTTGCGTGCGGGGTTGGTTGCGGAAGATTTGGATGTCGCCCCTCGTCCCCGCTGGCCGCTTGCGGAGCTTGCGATTTGAATTACCGCCACGCCTTCCACGCCGGCAATTTCGCCGACTGCATGAAGCACGCCCTCATGCTCTGGCTGCTTGGCGCGATGCAAAAAAAGCCCGGCGCGATCTTCGTGCTCGACACCCATGCGGGCATTGGCCGCTACGATCTCTCCGGCCCGGAAGCCTCGCGCACCGGCGAGTGGCAACGCGGCATCGCGCGCCTGTCCGAACCGCCGCTGGAATTGGCCGATTATGTCGGGCTGGTGAATGAACTCGGCCTCTATCCCGGCTCGCCCTGGCTGCTGCGCGC
>CAITEF010000499.1 GCA_903891315.1 uncultured Rhodospirillales bacterium
CTGCGCTCGCAATGACGGTTTGGTCTGATCAAGTCCCTTGGGCCAAATAGCCATCGGGGTGCCACGTGAGGTAGCCGTCCCAATTTTCGGTCAACCGCTGTGCCCTTGCGCGCATTGACGCATCGGCATTGAGCAAAAAAAACGCTCTTGGCGAATAGGCGCTGGACCTAATGGCGTCCACGCTCGCAAAACCCAATGCACGCAAACGATCCGCCCAATGGTCAATTTCCGCCAAATGCCCACCCTTGCGGCGGGTCTGGTGGTGGTAGACCAGCAGCGTTCTACCGGGCTCATTGAGCGAACTCAGCTCAGATAGGGCAACGCTTTTGCCTGCGGCGCGCTTGCCAAAGCTGAATGTGGCTGGCTCTAGTCCGTTGTCTGGATCAAGAAACACCAAGTTACACCCAGCCATCGCCTGCCTAACCCGGTGAAACCAACGTGTGCGTGCAGAAGCCCGCTCAGCGGTTGTGCCATCAACGGATAGAATGTCTTCGCAGAAGACAGCGTTGGATAAAAAACCAGCGTCTTGGATCGCACGAACAGAGCGCCTATTGGAGCTCACCATACGCTCCAATCCATCAAACAGAGCCGGATCGAAACGACGCCATTTCTGCGGGTTTTCGAGATAGGCGACGTGTTGTCCGTCGCCGGTCTCGTGCTCGTCCGGGAATAGCCACCAAGCTACTCCAACCCGCTTTTCCGGTTGCAATGCACGCAGGAGGGCGAGCTTTACGTAGTCGCCAATATCCCCCGCGTATTTGTTTTGCATCGTGTTCCGATCAAACCCGCATCGGCATCAGCACATACAGCGCGCTGCTATCCGCCGCGTCCTGCACCACCGTCGGCGCGGAGCCGTCGGAGAAGCGGAATTCGACCGAGGTCGGGATTTGCGCGGTGATGTCGTTCAGATAGCGCGCTTGGAAACCGATCTCCAACGGACCCGCCGTGTAGGTGACCCGGTCGCCGTCCAGCTCCTCGCTCGCCGTGCCCTGCTCAGGCGACGAGGCGGAGATCACCAGCAAATCCTTCGCCAGCGACAGCTTCACCGGGCGCGACCGCTCGGACGAAATCGCCGACACGCGAGCAACAGCGGCCTCAAAATCCTTGCAGCCGACGCGCAGCACCTTGTCGTTGTCGCGTGGGATGACGCGGTCATATTCCGGGAAGGTGCCGTCGATCAGCTTGCTGGTCAGCGTGATGCTGCCCACGGTGAACTGAATGCGGGTGTCCGACAGTGCCAGTTCGACCGGCCCGCTCGCCTCATCCAGCAGCTTACGCAATTCGGCGACCGTCTTGCGCGGGATGATCACGCCCGGCATGCCGACCGCGCCTTCCGGCAGATCGACCTGCACGCGGGCGAGGCGGTGACCGTCGGTGGCCACCGCGCGCAGCACCCGCATGCCGTCGCTTTCGGTGGCGTGCAGATAGATGCCGTTGAGGTAGTAGCGGGTTTCCTCGGTCGAGATCGCAAAGCGGGTGCGATCGATCAGGCCGCGCAGATCCTGCGCATCGACGGGGAATTTGTGCGGCAGGGTGCCCGCCGTCATCGAGGGGAAATCCTCGATCGGCAGAACCACCAGGCTGGTCGAGTAACGACCGGCGCGCACGGCGAGCGGTGATTCGCCACCCGGATGGTCGAACTCCACCTCAGCGCCTTCCGGCAAGCGGCGGACGATCTCATACAAGGTCGCGGCAGGGGCCGTACAGGCACCGTTGCGGATGGAGGTCGCGGCGACATCTTCCACCACGGCGATTTCTATATCGGTCGCCGTCAGCGTCAGTTTCACATCACGTACCGCGATCATCACGTTGGCGAGGATCGGGATCGTGTTGCGCTTCTCGACCACGCTCTGCACATGCGCCAGGGCCTTGAGGAGCACCGCGCGGTCGGCCTTGAATTTCATCTGTCAGTCCTTTGGGCCACGGCCACGATTCGGGACCCCGAGGATAGCAAAATCCACGCGGAAGGCCAGCATCTGCCCGAAATTCTTGCAAGACCGCAAGCACTCATGCTCGCTGCACTGCATCATTGCGCTGCCGGGGCGTCCTCGATGTCTTCCAGGCTGAACTGCGCGGCCTCTTCGTCGTAGCTGTAGAGCTCGGCGTAGCGCCCCCAGGCGATGGCGGTACGCAGCGTCTGCTCGGCATATTCCGGCGACATGTGGTCTTCCAACTCGTCGAGGAAGCGCACCGACGAGGCGCGGTGGTTCCAACGCTCATCCAGCGTGCGACGGATCGCGGCGACCAGCGGCACATGGGCGCGCAGGGCTGCAGCGAAGATGTCCTTGCGGCCATCGGTATCGGCCAGCGCGAACTGCTTGCCGCTGTCGGTCAGAATGAGGTCGCCATCGGCGAGGTCGGCCAGATGCAGGGTCTGCAGCGCTTCGCCCATTGGCAGCAATTCGTCGGCTTCAAGCTGCAAGCCACCGGCCAGCGCTGGAAGGTCGGCGCGGCCATCATAAGGCGGGCTGGCCAGCGTCTCGATCAGACCGGCGAGCAGGTTGGTGGAAATCGGCTGCATCGACATCGCAAACCCGGCTTCGGCGGCGGGCGACTGCACGGTGGCGGCAGGCTTCACGGTGCGGCGGGTCATCAGCGCATAGATGCTGTCCACCAACTCGCGGAACGCCGGGTCGAGGCGGTTGCGCGGATGCGGGAACGGCACCACCAACTCGCTCGCCACCCGGCCCGGGTTGGAGGAGAACACCAGGATGCGGTCGCACATCAGCACCGCTTCTTCGATGTTGTGGGTGACCATCAGGATCGACTTGATCGGCAGCTTCTTGTCCATCCACAGATCGATCAGATCGGTGCGCAGCGTCTCGGCGGTCAGCACGTCGAGTGCGGAGAACGGCTCGTCCATCAGCAGCAGGTCAGGGTGGACGACGAGCGCGCGGGCGAGGCCGACGCGTTGGCGCATGCCGCCGGAAAGTTCCTTCGGATAGGCGCTCTCATAGCCGCCAAGGCCGATCAGATCGATGGCTTCCTCAGCGCGCTTCTCACGCTCTTCCTTGGCGATGCCGCGGGCTTCGAGGCCGAGCTCGACGTTCTCCTGCACCGTCAGCCATGGGAACAGGGCGAAGCTCTGGAACACCATCGCCACGCCATCGGCCGGACCGTCGAGATCCTCGCCGCGCCATTTCACGTCACCGGCGGTCGGCTTGAGCAGACCCGCGACGATGCGCAGCAGGGTCGACTTGCCCGAGCCGGAGCGGCCAAGGAGCGCCACCATCTCGCCGGTCTTCAGCGTGACGTTGACGTCATCGAGCACCAGGAGATCGGCCGAACTGTCCTTGTGGTAGGACTGCCGGATGTTGCTCACCTGCATCAGCGGGGTCGGATCGATTTGACCGTCCATCGTCGAAATCCTTGTCCTGATCCGGTCACTGCCGGAGGGAGCGTGTTGGGCCGTAGAAAGAAAACCGTCAGAGCGTCAGGCGACGCGTCGCATAGGTGTAGAGCGGACGCCACAGCACGCGGTTGAAGCCGAGCACGAAGGCCGACATCACCGCCACGCCGAGCACCACCTTGGCAAAATTCCCATCCGTCGTCGCCTGGGCAATATAGGCACCAAGCCCATGCGCCTGCAGCTTGTCGTCACCCCAGCTGGCGACTTCGGCCACAATCGAGGCATTCCACGAGCCGCCCGACGCGGTGATCGCGCCAGTGACGAAATACGGGAAGATGCCGGGGAAGATCACGCGGCGCCACCACAGGAAGCCGCGCACCTGGAAGTTCTTCGCCGCTTCCTGCAGATCGCCCGGGAAGGCCGACGCACCGGCAATCACGTTGAACAGGATGTACCATTGCGTGCCCAGGATCATCAGCGGCGTCAGCCAGATGTCGGAATTGCCGTGGAAGCGCACGATCAGGATGACGAAAACCGGGAAGAACAGATTGGCCGGGAAGGCGGCGGCGAACTGGGCCACCACCTGCACGCGACGCGCCCATTCCGGACGCAGGCCGATCCACACGCCCACCGGCACCCAGATCACGGCGGCGAGCGCGATCAGCACGATCACGCGGACCATGGTGATCAAGCCCATCAGAACCGCCTCGCCCAGATCGGCCAGCCCGACATCGTGCGAGCGCACATAGTCAAAGATCAGCCACATCGAATAGCCGACCGCGATGGCCGCGGCGGCATAGAAGACCGCGTCGCCGAGGCGCGAGGCGGGGCGTTGATGGCGCTCACCCGTCGAACTCGCCACGCTCAGTCGCAGGCTCGCCACGCTGCGCCCAAGTTCACCCAGCCAATCCATGATCAGGCTCAGCACATGTGTGCGGCGCAGCAGCTTGAGCACCCAGGGGTCCTCGGCTGTGGCACCAGCGGTCAGTTCCATGCGGAACTTCGCCGACCACGCCACCAGCGGACGGAACAGCAACTGGTCATAGGCCAGGATGACGACGAACATCGCCAGGATCGCCCACCAGACGCCGGTCATCGAGCGTTGATCGAGTGCGACCGAGACGTAGGAGCCAATGCCCGGCAGCGTCCAGGATTTGTCGCCCAGCGTGATCGCCTCGGAGGCGACGACGAAGAACCAGCCGCCGGACATCGACAGCATCATGTTCCACACCAGACCCGGCATCGAATACGGCACTTCCAGGCGCCAGAAACGCTGCCACGGAGTCAGCCGGAAGGCACGGGTGGCCTCGACCAGATCGGCGGGCAGCGTGGTCAGCGACTGATACATCGAGAACGCCATGTTCCAGGCCTGGCTGGTGAACACGGCAAAGATGGCAGCGAGTTCCAAACCGGCGACCTTGCCGGGGAACAGGCCCATGAAAAACGCGGTGGTGAAGGTCAGGAAGCCCAGGATCGGCACCGACTGCAGAATGTCGAGCATCGGCACCAGGATCAGCGAGGCCCTGCGGCTTTTGGCGGCCAGGGGTGCCACGGTGAAGGTGAACACCAGCGAGGCGAACAGAGCAGCGAACATGCGCATCGTGGTGCGCAGCGCGTATTCGGGCAGGTTCGCCGGATCGAGTGTGACTTCAATCGCGTTCGGCGAATCAATCGGCTGGAAGGTCTGCGGTGTCGCGTGCACCAGGGCCACAATGCCAGCCAGCACGCAGGCCGTCGCCAAAGCATCCCACATATTCGGAAGACGGCGGCCGGAGGTCAGAGACGACGGGAGGGAACGTGACATCATTCGGCATCCGGGTACAGGCAGGGCCGCTGATCATGCGGGCATCGGCTGTTATCCGAATCCTTCAGGCCTGTCATCCCCAAAGGCCGTGGCCTTTTTGTGACAGAAAATAGCGGTCAACCGCGGCCTGTGCTGCCGAAACCACCTTCGCCCCGCGCCGTGTCATCAAGACTCCCGACTTCCAGCCAATGGCCGCGCACCACCGGAGCCAAGACCGCCTGCGCAATCCGCATCCCACGGGTGACGGTAAACGGCTCGGATCCGGTGTTGAGCACGATCACGCCGAGTTCGCCGCGATAATCCGCGTCGATGGTGCCGGGGCTATTGGGCAAGGTGATGCCGTTCTTCAGTGCAAGACCGGAACGTGGCCGGATTTGCAGTTCATAGTCGCTCGGCAGCGCGATGGTCAGCCCGGTTGGCACCAGCGCGCGGTGGCCGGGCTCAATGACGAGGTCATTTGCCACGGCGGCCAGCAGATCCATGCCCGCCGCCCCATCCGTCGCATAGGCAGGCAGCGCCAGCCCCTCGGCATGCGGCAGGCGAACGACACGGATCGGCAGGCTCTGGCTCATGCGGGCACCTTACGTGAGAGCTTTGGCAATACGGGCGGCGAGACGGCGGGCGACCTCGTCCTTGGCCAGACGCGGCCAATCTTCCACGGCGTCGGCGGTGACGAGATGCACCTCGTTCTCCGCTCCACCCATGATGCCGGTGCCATGGCCGACATCATTGGCCACGATCCAGTCGCAACCTTTGCGAACCCGCTTGGCCTGGGCATGGCCGATCACGTCATGCGTCTCGGCGGCGAAACCCACGACCAAAGACGGGCGGGGGAAGCCCTGCGAGATCGTCGCCAGAATGTCGGGGTTGAGGGTGAGCGCGAGCGTGGGAGGAGCCTCGCCTTGGGTCTTTTTCAGCTTCAGCTCGGCCTCTTCGGTGCGCCAATCGGCGACGGCTGCCGCAAAGACGGCGATGTCGGCGGGCAGAGCGGTCTGGCAGGCGACGAGCATCTCGCGGGCGGTCTCGATACAAACGACATCGACGCCCGCCGGATCCGGCACCGAAACCGGGCCGCTGACCAGCGTCACCCGCGCACCCAGTTCGGCGAGGGCCGCGGCAATCGCGTGGCCCTGTTTGCCGGAGCTGCGATTGGCAATATAGCGCACCGGGTCGATCGGCTCATGCGTGGGTCCCGAGGTGACCAGCGCGTGCTTGCCCGCGAGCGGCTTGGGCGTCTCGTCGAGCATGGCCGCGATGGCGTCGAGAATGGCGGGCGGCTCGGCAAGGCGACCCGGCCCGTATTCGTTGCAGGCCATGACACCCTCATCGGGGCCGACAACCGCGACACCGCGTGCAGTCAGCGTGGCCATGTTGGCTTGCGTTGCCGGATGCAGCCACATGCGGACATTCATCGCAGGCGCCACGAGGACGCGTTTGTCGGTGGCGAGCAGCAGCGTGGTGGCGAGGTCGCTCGCGATGCCGCAGGCCATCTGGGCGAGAATATTGGCCGACGCGGGGGCGACGACCACGAGGTCGGCTGAGCGGGAGAGTTGGATATGGCCCATCTCGCTTTCATCGGTGAGCGAGAACAGATCGGTGAACACCGTCGCCTCGGTCAGCGCTTGCAGCGAGAGCGGGGTGACGAACTCGCTGCCCGCCTTGGTCAGCACGGCGGTGACCGAAGCGCCGGATTTGCGCAGCAGGCGGACGAGTTCGAGCGATTTGTAGGCCGCGATCCCGCCTGAGACGATCAGCAAGATGCGTTTGCCCGAAAGGCTCACAACCGCCACCCGGTGTGGATCGCAGCAATACCACCCGACAGATTGCGCACCGTCACCCGGCCAAGCCCGGCCTTGCGGAACATGCCCGCCAGCGTCTCCTGATCCGGCATCATGCGGATGCTCTCGGCGAGGTATTGATAGGAGTCGGCATCGTTGGCGACGATCTTGCCCAGACGCGGTAGCACCTGGAAGCTCCACAGATCATAGACCGGAGAGAGTGCCGCAACCTGAACCCGTGAGAATTCCAGCACGCAGAACCGCCCCCCCGGCTTCAGCACGCGGCGGGCTTCGGCGATCACAGCGTCTTTGTCGGTGCAATTGCGCAGGCCGAAGGACATCGAGATCGTGTCCACTGAGCGGTCCGGCAACGGCAGTTTCTCGGCATCCGCATTGAGGAAGGTGAGCTGCCCACCAAGCCCCTTGGCCATCGCGCGGTCGCGCCCGACCTCCAGCATCGCCGCATTGATGTCCGACAGGATCGCAGGCCCACCGCCGCCTTCGAGCCAGCCGAAGGTGATGTCCCCGGTGCCGCCTGCCAGATCGAGCAGATCGCGGCGTGGCGACGGGGCGAGGACGTTGAGAAAGATGCGCTTCCACACCCGGTGGATGCCCAACGACATCAGGTCATTCATCAGGTCGTATTTTGGTGCAACGCTGTCGAACACCTCGCGCACCATGGTTTTCTTCTCGTCGCGCGGGACGCGGCGATAGCCGAAATCGATGACATCGGCGGCGGAATCGAAGGGGGCGGTATTGTCGCTCATACGCGCACTCTATAGCGTCCCGCGTCATGCCGGAACTCCCTGAAGTAGAAACCGTGATGCGTGGGCTGGAGGCCCGGCTTTTGGGCCGGATTCTGGCGCGCGCCGAACTGCGCAGGCGCGATCTGCGCTGGCCGGTTCCCGCCGAATTGCCGCGCGTGCTGAGCGGCGCGCGCGTCGAGAGTTTCCGCAGGCGGGCAAAATATATTCTTATGCGACTGGCGGACCGACCCAGCGTGCTGATCCATCTCGGCATGTCCGGGCGGATGAATTTGGGCTCGGTGGGCCAGAACGAGGCTCCGCCGGCACATGAGCATCTGGTGATCGAAACCTCGGACGGCACCCGTGTGGGCTTTGTCGACCCCCGCCGGTTCGGAGCGCTCGATCTGGTGGCGCGTGACGCCGAGGACGCCCACAAATTGCTCGCGGGGCTCGGCCCGGAGCCTCTGGAGAAAGCGTTCTCCGCCACCCATCTCGCCGCGACCCTTGCCGGGCGGATCACGCCGATCAAGGCGGCATTGCTCGATCAGACCACCGTGGCGGGCCTCGGCAATATATATGTGTCCGAAGCCCTATTCCGCGCCCATATCTCACCCGAGCGGCTGGCGCGGGATGTGACAGCGACTGAGGTGAAGCTGCTGGTCCGCGAGATCCGCGCAACCTTGAAGGAAGCCATCGCCGCCGGTGGATCGACATTGCGCGACTATGCCCAGCCCTCGGGCGAACTCGGCTATTTCCAGCACGGTTTCAAGGTCTACGGAAAAGCGGGCGAGCCTTGCGCGCGGTGCCCCGGCAAACCTGCCTGCCAGGGGATCGTCCGGATCGTGCAATCCGGCCGATCCAGCTTCTATTGCCCCGCCACCCAGCCGTAGGGC
>CAITEF010000500.1 GCA_903891315.1 uncultured Rhodospirillales bacterium
GCTGCTCGATCACCTGATCGAACTGCGCCGCCGACTGATGTGGTCGATTGGCGCCTTCATGATCTGCTTCCTGGTCAGCTATCATTTCTCCGACATCCTGTTCTCTTGGCTGGCGCAGCCGCTGGCAGACGTGCTGGAGGCTGAGGGCGGCGGGAAGCGGCTGATCTACACGCATCTGACCGAGGCGTTCTTCACCTATATCAAGGTGGCGTTCTTCGGGGCCGCCTGTGTCTCTTTCCCGGTGATCGCGGGCCAGCTTTGGATGTTCGTCGCCCCCGGCCTGTATCGCAGCGAGAAAAAGGCGTTCGCGCCGTTCCTGCTGGCCACGCCGATCCTGTTCAGCGCGGGCGCGTCGCTGGCGTATTTCTTCATCTTCCCGGTGGCGTGGAAATTCTTTGCCAGTTTCCAGACCACGACCGGTGCGGGCGGCTTGCCGATCGAGCTTGAGCCGAAAGTGGGCGAGTATCTCGATCTGGTGATGAAGCTGATCTTCGCCTTTGGCGTCGCGTTCCAACTGCCGGTGGCGCTGTCGCTGCTGGCCAAGGTGGGGATCGTGACCTCGGGGGGACTGCGGAAATATCGGCGTTACGCGATGGTCGGCAACTTCGTCATCGCCGCCGTGCTGGCCCCGCCCGACGTGATCACCCAGATCGGCCTCGCCGTGCCGCTGATCCTGCTCTACGAGCTGTCGATCATCGCGGCCACGATTGTGGAGCCGAAGCAAGCGGTGGATTGATAGGTCACAACAGATCGTAGAGTGGGTCCCGAAGGGTCCCACCGGGGTTTGGCGCGAAAACGATGGTGGCACCCTGCGGGACCCACCCTACGGATTTGTCGCAATGACGATTAGCTAGGGTTTGAGACGATGCACGATATCCGACTGATCCGCGCCGAACCGGCGGCCTTCGACGCTGCAATGGCGCGGCGCAAGTTGTCTCCGCAGTCGGAGGCGATCCTTTCCATCGACACCGCGCGGCGAGGTGAAATGACCTCGCAACAGACTCTGTTGGCCGAGAAGAAGAAGCTCTCGGAAGCCTTCGGGAAGGCCAAGCGCACCGGCGAGAACACCGACGCTCTTGCCGCCCAGATCGAGGACGTCACCGCCCGCATTGCCGCCACCGAAGGCAAGGCCGAGGAACTCGATGTCCAGTTGAAGGGAATCCTTGAGGCCCTCCCGAACATCCTCGACTCCGATGTCCCCGACGGAGCCGATGAATCGAGCAACGTCGTCGTCAAGCAGGTGGGCGAGCCCACTCTCCACAATTTCGAGGCAAAACAGCATTTCGAGCTGTCCCAGGCGTTGGAGCTGATGGAGTTTGAGCGCGCCGCCAAAATCGCGGGCAGCCGTTTCGTGTTGCTGCGTGGCGTGATCGCCCGCCTCAACCGCGCGCTCGGCCAGTTCATGCTCGACCTGCACACGCAGCATCACGGCTATCAGGAAGTCGAAGTCCCGGTGCTGGTCAACGCGGCGACCGTCTACGGCACCGGGCAGTTGCCGAAATTCGAGGAAGATCTCTTCAAGACCACCGATGGCCGCTACCTGATCCCGACCGCTGAAGTGCCGCTGACCAATTACGTTCGCGACGAGATCGTGGCGGGCAATCAATTGCCGATCCGCTTTGCGGCGTTGAGCCAGTGCTTCCGCTCCGAAGCCGGATCCGCTGGGCGCGACACACGTGGCATGCTGCGCCAGCACCAATTCCCCAAGGTGGAACTCGTCTCGATCACCACGCCGGAGGAATCCGAGGCCGAGCATGAGCGCATGACCACGTGTGCCGAGAAAGTGCTCGAAGCGCTCGAACTGCCCTATCGCCGCATGCTGCTCTGCACCGGTGACACCGGTTTCGGTTCGACCAAGACCTTCGACCTCGAAATCTGGCTGCCCGGCCAGCAGGCATGGCGCGAGATTTCCTCTTGCTCGAACATGCGCGATTTCCAGGCACGGCGGATGAACGCGCGCTATCGCGGGGCGGATGGCAAGCCTGCGGGCTTCATGCACACCCTCAATGGCTCGGGTGTTGCGGTTGGGCGTGCAATGATCGGCGTGTTGGAGAACCACCAACAGGCGGACGGCTCGATCCGCGTGCCGGTGGCGTTGCGTCCCTATCTCGGCGGGCTGGAGGCAATTCCGGCGGCTTGATGAATTCCCACCTGTCTGGCGTGATTCCCGTGCCATATTGTGCGGGTGCGAATAGCCCGGGAGACGGGGATTGACCGACGAGACTGCGCCAAAGCCGATGAACCGCCTGATCTCCGGCGTGCGACGCTTCCGCGAGCACGCCTTCCCGCAGCGCAGTGAGCTGTTCTCCGAGCTCGCCTCCGGGCAGGACCCGCACACGCTGTTCATCACCTGCGCTGATAGTCGTATCTCCCCCGGCCTGATCACCCAGACCCAGCCCGGCGAGCTTTTCGTCTGCCGCAATATCGGCAACGTGGTGCCCGCCTATGGCGAGATGATGGGGGGCGTGTCGGCGGTGGTGGAATTCGCCTGTGTGGCGCTGAAAGTGACGGACATCGTCATTTGTGGCCATTCGGATTGCGGGGCGATCAAGGCATTGCTCAATCCAGGCAGCGACGAACTGCGCCGCATGCCCACCGTCCGCTCCTGGCTGCGCAATGCCGAAGCGGCGCGCTCGGTGGTGGAAGTGCTGCATCCGGAGCTGGAAGGCGAGGCGCTGACGCAGGCGCTGATCGAACAGAATGTCCGCACCCAGCTCGGCCATCTGCGCACCCATCCCTCGGTCGCGGCCGGTTTGGCACAGCGCAATTTGACGCTGCATGGTTGGGTCTATGGGATTGGCTCGGGCGTCATTTCCATGTTGGATGAGGCCAGCGGAGAGATGGTGCCGCTGGCCTGAACGCCTGACGAGATGGACACACGATGCAAGTGATTGAGATGTCGGCCGAAGACGTCGCCGCAGCCTTGGAGGCGGGCACGATCACGCTGGTCGATGTGCGCGAAGACAATGAATATGCTCATGAGCATATCGCGGGCGCGGTGCATATGCCGCTGTCACGTTTCGATCTGGCGGCTCTGCCCGATGATCCTGAGAAGCCGGTGGTGTTCCACTGCCATATCGGCGGCCGCTCTGCACGTGCTGTGATGTTTTGCGCCCAGCAGGGGCTGCCAATCGACAGCCATCTCAGCGGTGGGATCGATGCATGGAAGGCAGCAGGGCTTCCGGTGGTGCGGGGCTAAGTTGCTCTAGAAGCCGCACCTCAATCCGCGAACGTCACCGGCAAAATCCGACGCAGGACACGCCCGACCGGGGCGCGCACCGCGACACTGTGCAGGCACACACCACCGAGCAGACCGATCACGCTGCCAATCGCGGTGTCGATCATGCGCGCCGTGATCACCTCGGTGGCGGAACCCTGTCCGAGTGTGGCCGCTTCGGCGAGGAAGATCGTCACCGGCGTGATGAACATCACCGCAAGACCGTAATGGCGCACCACCGTGCTCTCGATGATGAAGGTGAGCACGATGATCATGATCGTCACCCACCAGCGGTCGAGCGGTAGTGCCAGCAGCGCCCAGGTCAGCCCCAGACCGAGAAGCGTGCCGCCGATGCGGTGCACCTGTCGAGTCCAGACCGCGCGCAACGAGATGCCCTGGATTACCGCAAGACAACTCACCGGCACCCAATAGGGGCGTTCGAGTTGCAAGATCTGGGCGATGGTGAGGGCGATGCCGACAAAGACTGCGATCATCACGGAATCCAGCACGACGAAATCGAAATCCGGTGCGGCCGACGCAGGTCGCGTCATCGGACCGCACAGGCGGAGCGCCACCAGGCTGTAGAGGAAGGCCACGAGACAGGCGAGCAGGCAGCCGAGCGCGAACAACCCGACTTTCAACGGAACATCCAAGATCGGCACCGGGGAATAGGCCCCGATGGCCGCCGACATCACAAAAAATGTCGGCCCAGGTGGCCCGATGCGATGCAGACGCACCATCATCGTGACGATGGCGGTGATGAAAATCAGCGCGGGCACCAGCAGAACCGATACGAAATGACAGGCGAGGCCGATCGCATAGCAGGCGATCATCCCGAAGGCGCAGGACATCAGCCAGACCATGCGTTGGTTCAAGCTGGTCTCAGGCAGATAGAGAAACACCATTCCGGCCAGCGAGGAGACCACGCCGTAATCCATCCGGTCGAACGCCGCACCCACCAGCATCGGCAGCCCGCAGGCGAGCCCAGCCGCCAGCGGCATCAGCCAATGGCGGTCGCTTTGGTTGAAGCGGGTGAGCAGGCCGATCTCCGTGGCCGCCCAATCTTGCAGCCTTCGGAGTCTACTCATGCTCAGCCGATTGCCACGCCGAGCTTGCCGGCCAAATCCTGCACGAACTGCCACGCGACACGTCCAGACCGCCCGCCGCGCACGGTCGACCACGCGGCGGCCTTGTGTCGCAGTTCCTCGGTGTCGATGGGCAGAGTGAGGTCGCGCGCGTAACCCTCGACCATCGCAAAATAGGCTTCCTGATCGGCATTGTGGAACCCGATCCAAAGTCCGAAGCGGTCGGAAAGTGAGACCTTTTCTTCCGTTGCTTCGGAGGGATTTATCGCCGTGCTCTTCTCATTCTCGATCATGTCCCGCGGCATCAGATGGCGGCGGTTGGAGGTGGCGTAGAACAGCACATTCTCCGGCCGCCCCTCGATGCCGCCATCGAGCACGGATTTGAGCGCCTTGTAGTCGGCATCCTCTTTCTCAAACGACAGATCATCGCAGAAAATCACGCAGCGCCGATCCTGGGCGCGCAGGATGCGCATCAACTCGGGCAGGGTGACGATATCCTCGCGCGCGATCTCGATCAGCGCGAGGCAGCCGGGATTTTCGGCATTGGCCTGGGCGTGCGCGGCCTTGACCAGCGAGGATTTCCCCATGCCGCGCGCGCCCCACAACATCGCGTTGTTGGCGGGCAGGCCACGGGCGAATTGCAGCGTGTTGGCCAATACCAGCGATTTCTGCCGCTCGACGCCGACCAGGAGCGAGATATCCACCCGCGAGACCTTCTTCACCGGCGCGAGTTGGGCCGGGGAGGGGTGCCAGACAAAAGCGTCGGCCGCGCGCATGTCGACCGGGATCGGTGCTGGCGGGGCCAGTCTTTCGAGCGCCGCGGCGATGCGTTCGAGAAGATTCGGGTCGATCATGGCGAATGTCCTGGTTTGCGAGCTTGACCTGCGGGGGGCGCAAACTATGGTCCGCAGCCTGAGCACACAACCCCTGACCCGGATCCCAAAATGTTCATCTCTGAAGCCCTTGCCCAAACCGCCACCGGCGGCGGATCCGCCGACATCATGGCCAGCGTCCAGCAATTCGCCCCGCTGCTGCTGATCTTCGGCGTTTTCTACTTCCTGCTCATTCGTCCGCAGCAACAGAAGCAGAAGGAGCTCAAGGCAGCCCTCGGCGGCCTCAAGCGCGGCGACAAGGTGGTCACCGGTGGCGGCATTATCGGCACCGTCACCAAGGCACCGGATGCCGAGACCCGTGAGGTCGAGGTCGAAATTGCCCCCGGCGTGAAGGTGGTCGTGGTGCGTGAGACGATCACCGGATTGGTGGTACCCAAGGCCGCAAACGACGCTAAACCCAAGTAAATCTTCATTTTTTCGTGATACGGCAAAAGGGGAGCCATCGGCTCCCCTTTTTCGTTGGGGGGGGGCACGTGCCTCCGATCGGGTGTGGCTGTGGATAAAATTTTTATTTCTTAAAAAATTCAACGTTGTCGGGTGAAATGGTAAGTGCGTATATGTACGCATACAGCTATGTTACGTTGTCCCATCCGAATGACGCTCTGCATTTTTCAGCGAGTCGGGTTCCGGCTGATTGCTGACAATGACGTGAAGGCGTCGCGGTGGACGGAGTTCTGAATGGGAGCATGACCAGATGCGTCGGCAGATTGTAACACTGGTGATTTTGGCGTCTGTCATGGGCGGGGCGGCGTATGCCGCACTCAATCCAGGCAGCATGAGCAGCTTGGCTGATCAGATGGCACTGGCACCTTTTCTGCTGTCGTTTGGTGTGATCATCGGCATGCTGGTCAGCCGCCCGCGCAAGCAGTCGTTTTCCGAGCGGTCTTCCAGCAAGCGTTGGCGCAGAATGACGCATGGTCGCTGGAAATCGGTGCCGAAAGAAGAATTCAAGCAGGGCGGGTTTCAGCCGGTCACATGGGGGCGTTCGAACTGGCTGACACGTGCCGAAGGCAAGAAGATCATCAATATCTGGCCCTGAGCGAGGGGCCGTTTACAATCCGGAATGTTTTAGGCGCAATTTTTCGGTGCCTCAAATCGCAATTTTTGGAGAAATGCCCGCAAATTTGGCGGCATGCGGCGACAGAGCGGCAACACTCACGCCCCAAAATTGACCATCGCCAACGTGCATCTGCAGACACTTGGCTGAGACTCCAGCCGCGCGTGTGCGCGCTATAATGAGGGTTCGGCGCACAAGGCCAACCGCATCACGGCGGCGGTTCGACCGTTTCCGTCGGATAACAGCAGGGCGCGGCAAATGAGGGGAGGTGATTTGGGCAAGGGTGATCTCGCGCATCACCGGTTGCAGTGTGCCCTCCCGGAATGCCAGCAACATCCGGTCGAGCACTTCCATCGTGGCGAGCATCTGTCGATACAACACACGTCCGAACCACAACTCCATGAAAAAAGCCAACCCGCACGCTCGCAGCCACGCCAAAAACCCGCCAAAGGCGGGGGCATTGGGAGGCTCGGAGGTGTGGAGTAAATCAAACATTTTTAGACAGATATACTAACGAATGCCTGGCTGCAACCAAAATCGACGAGCCAGCAAAACCTCGGCCAATCCCCGACTGGTGGGGGCGATGTCAGAAAAATAGCGTAAGTCCGAGCCAACGGCCCCACCATAGGATGGCTCTCAGCGCTGCCGCCGTTCCGACGAAATCGCGACTCTGCGATGAATTCGGGCGTCAGGGACGGTTCAGCCGCGGCGCCTGCGCAGTGCGCCGACGCCAAGCAGGAACGTCGCGAGCATGGTCATCGAGCCGGGTTCGGGAACTGCAACCCCTACCACAGTGACCGTTGGGTTGGAGCAGGACACGAAATAATCCCCGGTATTCGTGCAACTCAGATTCATCGTGACGGTGTCACCAAGCCAAGTGCCAGCGGGGTCGCTGGTCACGGTGCCGGTCAGGGTCGTTGAGAACGATGCCCCGGCGATCAGTGAATTTTGCGTCTCATTGGTGAAAGTGAACGCAATGTTGTTGATCGGTGGGAGTTCAGTGAAGTTGAAGACCGTGGTTCCTGTCGTGATCGGAAGACTTTGGTGATATTCATCGCCGTTGGGGTTATAGAAAAACGTTCCCGCCACGATCTGTGGGTGGGTGCCATCTGTATAGCTGATGCTGTCAATAACGAGCCCTTGCTGCACAATAATCGACCCTGTCGCAATCGACAAAGATTGGGCGGGATTCAGCACACCGGCGAAGAAGCCACCCGAAAAAGGCGCAAGATCAAAGCTCGCCAGGATATCCGCATGGGCAGTGCCCATCGCCAGCCCTGAAGCCAAGGCCACTCCAGCTACAATGCGTCGCATATCAGCAATCCCCCGCCCAAATATCATCATAATGCTTACGGGGGAGACGTGCGATGTGCAAATGCGAAGCTTCCATTGTCCACGTCCTTCGGACGTGGCCATTGCCCCTCTGTAAGGTCATCTGGCAAGAAAAAAGGGACCTTTCGGTCCCTTTTTCCGTCGCAGCGGCGCTGATCAGAGCTGGGAAGCGGCGTATTCGTAGTTGGCCAGCTTGTCGAGCCAGTTGGTCACATAGTCCGGACGGCGGTTGCGGAAATCGAGGTAGTAGGAATGCTCCCACACATCGATGCCGAGCAGAACCTTGCCTTCGCCGGTGGCCAGCGGGTTGGAGCCGTTCGGGGTCTTGGCGGCCTTCAGCTTGCCCGAAGCGTCCAGCACCAGCCAAGCCCAGCCGGAGCCGAACTGCGTGGTGGCGGCGGTCTTCATCGCGTCCTTGAAGGCTGCAACCGAGCCGAAATCCTCGATCAGCTTCGCTTCCAGCTTGCCGGGAATGCCGCCGCCAGTGGGGGACATGTTGTTCCAGAAAATGATGTGGTTCCAATGCTGACCCGCATTGTTGAACACACCAGCGAGATCGGCCTTGCCGTTCGAGAACGCGACGATCTCGTCGAGCGACTTGCCCTGCAGGTCGGCGTTCTTTTCCACGAAGCCGTTCAGCGCGGTCACATAGGCCATGTGATGCTTGCCGTGGTGCAGCTCAAGCGTCTCCTGGCACATGCCGGCACCGGCGAGTGCGTTGACGCTGTAGGGAAGAGGGGGAAGTTCAAAAGCCATTGGATGTTTCTCCGCGCTGGTCGATATGACGCTGGGTGTAATTGGGAACGCGCGTCATGCAGGTCAACCTTGCCACACTGCTTGGACCATGCCACCTGCCCACGATGACATTCGCAGCAGTTTTCTCCCGATGAGCGATTTTTCCGCCCGGATCCGCGAGATCGACCCCGACCGCTTCCTCGCCGGGCTGTTTGTGCCCTCGGAGAAGCGCGAGGCCTATTTCCTGCTCTGTGCCTTCAACCACGAACTCGCCCGCGCCCGCGAAGTGGCCAGCCTGGGCATGCTGGCACTGATCCGCCTGCAATGGTGGCGCGAAGTGGTCGAGGGAACCAAACGACGCCACGAGATCGCCGAGCCGCTTTCGGAGGCGCTTGAGGCTGGGGGGCTGGACCAAGCGAGCCTGCTTTCGATGATCGATGCCCGCGAGGCTGAGGCCGATGACGCCATCCCCGATCTGGCCAGCCTGCAAACCTATCTCGAAGGCAGCGCTGGCGGCTTTGCCGTGGCCGCCGGTCGCCTGCTCGGAGCCGGGGATGCCGACCTGGGCCGCCTGCGTCGCCTGGGGGCGGTCTACGGTCTGGCCGGACTGCTGCTCAACGTGACGGCGCTGGCGCGGCAGGAGCGTTGCCTGCTGCCGCAGGACATACTCGCCGCACACGCCCTCAGCGTGCATGACGTCATCCACGACCCGCGCGCCGCGGCGCCAGTTGTGGCCGAACTCAGCGCTCTGGGGCTGCGCTGGTTCAGCGATGCCTCTGGGCGGATGCCGCGCGCGGTGATCGCGGCGGGATTGCCCGCAATTCTCGCCGCACGTGACCTCCGCCGCGGCGTCTATCGCCGTCTCTTCGGGGACCGTGCGGCGCTGACCATAGCGGGCCTCGCCGGCCGACTCTGATCACATGCTGATCAAATGCGATGACGGGTGCACCACGCTGCGCATCACGTCGCGCTCAGGCCGACGCATCGAGCCGATTTTCTGCAAATTCCCTCGGCTATGCTCCCGCGCCAGCCAATATCCGCCATCCTCGTTCAGCAGCAGGGTGATTTGCCCAGCCTCAGGCTCGATCTTGCGGCGCAGGCGATAGATATGGGTCTCGACCGTGTGGGTGGTGGCGCGGGCGTGATAGCCCCAGACCTCATGCAACAACGTGGTGCGCGACACCGGACCGTCGGAGCGATAGAGGAATTTCAGCACCGCCGCTTCCTTGTCGGTCAGCTTGACGCGCGCTCCGGTCGTCCGGCGGACCAGAACGCGGCTGCCAGGGCGGAACTCAAACGGCCCGATCGGCAGGATCGCCTCTTCACTGGTCTCGTACGCCCGGATCTGGGCGCGCAGCCGGGCGCGCAGTTCGGCCATCCGGAATGGCGCACACACCACGTCATTCGCCCCGGCATCCAAACCGCGCACGATGTCATACTCGTTGTCATCATGGTTCAGCAGGATGACCGGCACATAGATGTCACGACGACGCATGCGCGCGCACAGCGTCGGGCCGTCGCAATCCGGCAGATCGGACCCGACGACAATCGCGTCGAACAGCCGCATCCGCCGCGCCAAAATCTCAAGCGCCCCAATGGCGGTCGTCACCGATTCCAGATCGATCACATCATGATCGGTCAATCGCTCACGAAACTCGGTGCCGAAATGCTCCGCGGCACCGACGAACAGGATCCGGCGCTGCCGGTGAGCCACGTCGCGAGGCATTCTGCCATCCTTCTCGGCCAAAATCTCGAACCGAAGGATGCCGCATTTACGATTTGTTAACTGTGAACCACATCACATCTTTTGTGATGTTTTTGCTTCCCCGCACGCATCGGTGACCGGGCACGGTTTGACAGCTTCGGACCGGCCACCTAAGGGTGCCGCATATTGAGAACGGCTCGCAATTACATGTCTGCCCAAAACTCTGTGATCGCCAAGCCTCGCCGGTGTTCGCACTTCCTGGCGGTGTTCGGGCCAGGAATTGTGGTCATGCTCGCCGACACCGATGTCGGCAGCATCGTCACCGCGGCGCAAAGCGGGGTGCAATGGGGCTATCGGCTGTTGATCTTGCAGCTGATTTTGGTGCCGATCCTCTACGTGGTGCAGGAACTGACCGTCCGCCTTGGCGTGTTCACCGGGCGCGGGCATGGCGAGTTGATCCGCGACAGCTTTGGCCGAGCCTGGGCTTGGCTGTCCGTGTCGGGTCTTGCGGTGGCCTCGGCGGGGGCGATGCTCTCCGAATTGTCCGGGGTGGCCGGGATCGGTGAGCTTTACGGCATCCCGCGTGCGGCCTCGCTGCCTTTGGCCGTGGTCACGCTGATCGCGATTGTGCTGACGGGTTCTTATCGCCGCGTTGAGCGCACGGCGATTGCAGTCGGCCTGTTCGAATTTGCTTTCTTCATCGTTGCCTGGGCAGCAGGGCCGGATATCGGCGCGGTCGTCACGCAATCGGCTCAGATTCCGTGGCACAACACGGATTATCTCTATTTGGTCGCCGCCAATATCGGGGCGGTGATCATGCCGTGGATGATTTTCTACCAGCAATCCGCGATTGCCGACAAAAAGCTGCGGCCTGAGCATCTCACAGCGGCACGCTGGGATACCGCGATTGGGGCCTGCGTGACGCAGTTGATCATGGCGGCAGTCCTCATCGCGGCGGCGGCCACCTTGACAAACTCCTCCGCAGCCAACGGCGAGGTGCCCAGTTTGGAGACGGTGGGCCAAATCAGCGATGCGCTCACGCCGGTGCTGGGTGAGGCGATTGGCCGCGCGGTGTTCAGCGCGGGCGTGCTGGGGGCTGGCTTGGTGGCGGCGATTGTCGCCTCGCTGGCGCTGGCCTGGGGGCTGGGCGAGGTGTCCGGCCACAAGCATTCTCTGGAACTGCACCCGCTGCAGGCACGCTGGTTCTACGGCTCCTATGCCGTCTGTGTGGTTGCGGCGGCGCTGATCGTCGGCGTGGTGCCCAATCTGGTCTCGCTCAATCTGGCCGTCCAGGTGATGAATGCGCTGATGCTGCCCTTGGTGCTGGGGTTCCTGTTCGCGCTGTCTGTCCGCGCCTTGCCGCCCGAATTGCGGTTGCGCGGCTGGTATCGCGTCGTGGTGGCCATCACGCTGACGCTAGTGTGCAGCCTCGCCGTGTGGGGCAGTGTCGCCAGCCTGCTGGAATAGGTCACCCCGCACACCAATGCCTCCAGGCCGTCCGCAGCAATGTGCCGAGGCTCTCGCCGAAGCGTGGCGCGTCGCAGATTGGTGACGCTGCCACGCGGCCGCGCAGTCCGGCCCTGATCTCGGCCAGCCTGGCAGAATCATCCGCGAGCGCCATCACAAGCCCGACATAATCGTCGGGGCTCGTCGCGATGAATTCGTCCAGTCCCGCCGCGTGCAAATGCGTCGCGGAATGACGTGAGGCGACGGTCTCGCCGGGCAGGGTGATGGTCGGCACGCCCATCCACAGCGCGTCCATCGTGATCGCGCCGCCGGAATACGGGAATGGGTCGAGCGCGATTTCGCACGCACCCATCGCGGCAAAATACGCCGCCCTGGGCAGGGCACCGCTGAAACGGATCTGCGCGGGTGATATTCCGTGTTCGGCAAACCATCCAAGCAGCCGTGCCGCGACATCCGGGTCGTCATAGCCGGCATAGGTCAGGCGCAGTTCGACCGCGCGCGGGGCGAGGGCCAGCAGCAGGCGCGACCACAACGCCACCAATTCCCGATTGATCTTCGCCGGATTGTGGAAAGCGGCCAGGATCAGCGTTCCTGCATCCGCACGGGGAGCAACCTCCGGTGCGTCAGACGGCGGATCGTAGCAGAGATAGCCCTGCGGCATCCGCCAGATCGCCTCACGATAAAGCCTCTCCTCGCCAGGACGGATCAACGTGGGATCGACGATCAGACCATCGATGGCAGCAGCCCCGGTCGTTCCGAAATACCCCGCCCAGCTGAGCTGCACCGGCGCGGGTTTGCGCGCGAAGGCAGCGAGTCTGGTGCCGGTGGTCTGGCCCGCCAGATCGATCAGAATATCGACACGATCATCGCGAATGCGCGCCGCGAGACCCGCATCGTCCAGCCCCGCAATGTCACGCCACAATGCGGCGCATTGGCGGAACCTTGCGGTGATCTCATCGCCGTGCACGGCATCGGAATAGCAGGCGATTTCAAAGCGCTCGGCATCGATGTTCTCAAGCCCTGGCAGGGTGAAATACCCCACCGGATGCGCCCGAAAATCGGCCGACACCAGCCCGACGCGCAGGCGACGCTCCGGGTCTTTGCTGTTCGGGTGAGGCTGCCACGCCGCGCGCAACGAGGCCCCGATGGCGTCCTCCCAGCGCTGATGCAGATGGCGCAGCCCGTCCACCGTCACACCCGGCGCGTATTGCGCCGCCATCAGCCGGTTCGAGAGCGCCACCGGATCAGTGGGTCGCTCGGCCAGCCACGCCTCCACGCTGTCGATCGCGGCGTCAACATCGCCCAGCCGCAATTGGAGATCGCCCAGACAGATCGGCGTCAGGCGACGCTGCGGGTCGTTCGCCTGCGCCCGCCGGTAAAGCCGCAACGCGTCACCGAAACGCTTCTCGGTCTCCGCAATGCCGGCAAGCTGGAACAAAGCAGGCGCGAAGGCCGGATCGACCGCAAGCGCCTGCTCGAACCACGGCTTCGCACGGCCGTCTTCGCCGTTGTTGACCCACACAAGCCCGGCTTGTAGTGGCAGATCGGCCCGTTTGGGGTGGCGCGCGGCGGCGGATTTGGCGATCTCGGCGGCGTCATTCGGCAATTTCGCTTGGCCGAGCAGAGCGATCGCATCCAGCGCCAACTCGGCATTGTCCGGCAGCAACGTCACCGCGCGACGCACCAGAAACCCGCCGCGCTTGCTGTTGCCCTCGGCGAGCAGAATCCGCCCCAGCAGCAAGTGGGCCGCGACATCATTCGGCGCGGATTTCACCTGCTTTTCCATCCGCCGCTCCGCCTCCCGAACGCGACCGGTCTGCGCCAGGATCAGGCTGAGATTGTGGTTGGCCTCGGGATGCGAGGGGAGGGCGGCGATAATTTGCCGGTAGCTCGCCTCGGCGGAGTCGAACGCGCCTTCGCCCAGCGCTTGCGCTGCCTGATGCAACAGAATCTGGAAATGATGCGCCGAGCCTGACACGCTCTGAATGTCCCATCCTAGCGATGTTCTGGACGTCGTTGAATTTGCGGCATTTGGCAAGAGGGCACGGAAATTCGTGCACCTCGAAAGACCGCAGAAGGAAGATTATGTAACTTTGATCTGGCGGGATGAAGGCGGAGATGGGCGGGAGGCGACGTGACCTCATCTTCTCGAAGATGCCGGCAAGCCCTCAACCTCCAACCCGTCAATTGCAAGCGAAGCGCAGCAATCCGCCGCGATGCCACAAAAGCCCCGCAACACGGGAGCCACCGATCACCCGCACCCTCCCGTCACCCTGTCGCTCCGCTCAGGGTGACGAACTGGCGGCATGAACTGCGCTGCGAACATCAGACAAACACAGGCTAAGTAACAACCCGGAACGTTTGAGTCGCAACTCCA
>CAITEF010000501.1 GCA_903891315.1 uncultured Rhodospirillales bacterium
CGTCACCTTCTTCTGGCCGGCAATTGCCTTGGCGGGACCTTTGCGCGTGCGCGCGTTTGTATGGGTGCGCTGCCCACGGACGGGCAGGCTCTTGCGGTGACGCAGGCCGCGATAACAGCCAAGATCCATCAGACGCTTGATGTTCATCGCCACTTCGCGGCGCAGATCGCCCTCGACGCGGTAGTCAGCCTCGATCAACTGACGGATCTTCTGGATCTCGTCGTCCGAAAGCTGGTTCACCCGACGTTCATCAGGAATGGCCAGCTTCGTGCAGATTTCCTGCGACTTCGCTGGGCCGATCCCGAAAATGTAACGGAGGCTGATCTTCACCCGCTTGTTGGACGGGATGTTCACGCCGGCAATACGCGCCACGCCATCGTCTCCTGGTCACGCGAGCTGCACGGTGTGTGCGGCCCGGTTGTCTGTCTGCCCCCAGCGGCAAAAAGCATCCGGCAGAACGCCGCGAAGCCTGGGGAAATTCCGAAAATGTTGCGGCGGCACCCACTTGAGCGGGGACCGCCGAGGGCGCGCACTATAGCGGCGGACGCCTCAGAGTCAACGAAACGGGTTCACATTTTCGTGAACCAGCCCCGCGTTTCCAACGTATCTCCCCGCCGTTCTAGGCGGGGTTCAGCGAATCCAACACCGCGATGAGCTGACGCGTCACCTCGGCCATATCAGCCATGCCGTCCACGCTGTGCAAACGGCCGTGCGCCGCGTAGTGCGGCAGGATCGGAGCGGTCTGTGCGTGATAGGCCTCCAGACGGGCCGCCACGGTGTCACGGTTGTCATCCGCGCGGCGGATGAACTCCGTGCTGCCGCATTTGTCGCAAACGCCGTCCACGGTCGTCCTGTGGAATGTGTCGTGGTAGCCAGAACCGCACTTGGCACAGGTGAAACGGCCCGCAATGCGCTCCACCAGAGCCGCGTCATCGACCTTGAGCTCGATGACGGCATCCAGCACCATCTTTTTCTCGGCCAGCATCACATCAAGCGCCTGCGCCTGTGGCACCGTGCGCGGGAAGCCGTCCAGGATGAAGCCCTTCGCGCAATCCGGCTGCTCGATCCGGCCGCCGAGCATGGCAATGATGATGTCATCGGACACCAACGCGCCCGACTCCATCACCGCCTTCGCCTTCAGCCCGATCTCGGTGCCCGCCTTCAGCTCGGCGCGCAGCATGTCGCCGGTCGAGATCTGCACGATCCCGTAGCGCTCTTCGAGAATCTTCGCCTGCGTGCCTTTGCCAGCACCTGGGGGTCCCAGGAAAATCAGTTTCATCTGCCGCGACCTTTCGTCCGGGACTTCTTGATCATCCCCTCATATTGGTGCGCGAGCAGATGCGATTGGATCTGCGTCACCGTGTCCATCGTCACCGAGACGATGATCATGAGGCTCGTGCCGCCAAAGTAGAACGGCACCCCGTACCGGCTGATCAAGATTTCCGGCATCAGGCACACCACGCACATGTAGACCCCCCCAATGGTCGTCAGGCGCGTGAGCACATGGTCGAAATAGGCCGCCGTGTTGGCACCGGGGCGGATGCCCGGAATGAAGCCGCCATATTTCTTGAGATTGTCAGCGGTCTCCTCGGGGTTGAACACAACCGCCGTGTAGAAATAGCTGAAGAAGATGATCATGAACGCATAGGTGGCCATGTAGAGCGGCTGGCCGTGCGCCAAGGCGTTGGCGATATATTGCAGCCAGCCAATTTCGCCGGTCGGATTGGCAAACCCCGAGATTGTCGCCGGGATCAGCAGGATGGAGCTGGCAAAGATCGGCGGAATAACGCCGGCGGTGTTGACCTTCAGCGGCATATGCGAGCTTTCGCCGCCGAACATCCGCTGGCCGACCTGGCGCTTGGGATATTGCACGATCACCCGTCGCTGGGCGCGCTCGACAAACACCACCAGCGCAATCACCGCCGCCGCTATGACAATGAACGAGACGATGAACACCGGGCTCAGTGCGCCAGTGCGTCCCAATTCGAGCAGGCTCGCCAGCGCATGCGGCAGATTGGCCACGATGCCGGAGAAAATGATCAGCGAGGTGCCGTTGCCGATGCCGCGCGAGGTGATCTGCTCACCCAGCCACATCAGGAACATCGTCCCGCCCACCAGCGTCACCACGCAGGAGATGCGGAAAAACAGGCCGGGGTCGATCACCGCCGAGCCGAAGCTGCCCCTCATACCCTCCAGCCCAACGGCGATGCCGTAGCTCTGGAACAGCGCAATGACGACGGTCACGTAGCGCGTGTATTGGTTGAGCTTCTTGCGCCCGCTCTCGCCTTCCTTCTTCAGCGTCTCCAGCGCGGGGATCGCCGAGGTCATCAGCTGGATGACGATCGAGGCCGAGATATAGGGCATGATGTTCAGCGCAAACACGGTCATGCGCCCAAGCGCGCCGCCGCTGAACATGTCGAACATGCCGAGAATGCCGCCACCATGCTGGTTCAGCATCTCGCCCATCACCGTCGCATCCACACCCGGCACCGGGATGTAGGTGCCGAGACGATAGACGAGCAGCGCGCCCAGGGTGAACCAGATGCGGGCCTTGAGCTCGGTGGCCTTCGAGAAGGCTCCGAGGTTCATGCTTGACGCCATTTGTTCGGCGGCGGACGCCATGTTGCTTTCCTCGTATAAAACATGCGGGCACGGCACAGCCTGCCCGCGCCCATAAAGGCAATCGGCGCCGCACGGTCAACCCGTACGACGCCGAATATCTGGTTCAATCACCTGCCCCGCGCAAGCTCAGGCCGAGGCGGGTCAGGTGATGCAAATCAGGGCGCCGCTTCGGCCTTGACCTTCGCCGCAACCGTGGTCGTCACCGAACCGCCAGCAGCCTGGATGGCCGCCACCGCCGTCGCCGACGCGCCGGAGACGGTGATGTTCAGGTTTGGGGTCACGTCGCCCACGGCAAGCAGGCGAACGCCCACCACCTGCGAGCCACGCACCAGACCGGCATCCTTGAGCACCGACTCGGTGATCGGCTCGGCCGCATTGATCTTGCCCGCGGCAATCGCCTTGGTGATCGCGCCGACATTCACCGGAGCATATTCCTTGCGGAAGATGTTCTTGAAGCCGCGTTTCGGCAGACGCCGATAGATCGGGAGCTGACCGCCCTCGAACCCGTTCAGCGACACGCCTTCACGCGCCTTCTGACCCTTCACGCCCTTGCCCGACGTCTTGCCCTTGCCCGAGCCAATGCCACGGCCAAGACGCTTGAACTTGTGGCGCGAGCCGGGATTGTCGCGCAGTTCGTTAAGTTGAACCATCAGATCTCACCTTCCACCTTCACGAGGTGGGCCACCTTGCGGATCA
Organism: uncultured Rhodospirillales bacterium; assembly: GCA_903891315.1. Lineage (GTDB taxonomy): Bacteria > Pseudomonadota > Alphaproteobacteria > Acetobacterales > Acetobacteraceae > CAIQQQ01. The sequence goes on from CAITEF010000501.1 coordinate 3,319, forward strand.
TGCCGCGCACCGAGGGAGTGTCCTCAAGCACACGCGTGGCCCGGATCTTGTTGAGCCCGAGCCCGACCAGGGTTTCCTTCTGGCCAGGCTTGCGGCCGAGGGCAGAGTTGATCTGC
>CAITEF010000502.1 GCA_903891315.1 uncultured Rhodospirillales bacterium
AGTGCGCGAACAGATCGTCAACTGCGGTGGGTGACGGAGAGAGCAAAGCGGTGACCGCCCTTATCGCTTCTGGCGGTGCGACGGCGGCGATTTCCGGTGCGGTGAGGGGGGCAGCGTGACGTTCGCGGGCGAATAGCGGATCGCGCGAAAGCCCTTGCAGAGTGGGGTGTGCAGGCAGATTGGCGAGCACGTCCTCGGCGTTTTCCACCAGATGCGCGCCTTGTTTAAGCAGTGCGTTGCTGCCCTGGCAGCGTGGGTCGAGCGGAGTGCCGGGGGCTGCAAACAATTCGCGGCCTTCTTCCTGAGCGAGGCGCGCGGTGATCAGCGAGCCGGAGCGCAAGGCGGCTTCGACGACCACCACACCGAGCGAAAGTCCGGCAATCACCCGATTCCGCCGCGGGAAATGCCGTGCTTGCGGGGCAGTGCCGAGTGGGCATTCGGCCAGCACCAATCCGCGTTCGGCGATTTCGGACTGCAAATCTGCGTGTTCGGGCGGATATGGCTTGTCGAGACCGCCCGCGATGCAGGCAATCGTGGCACCCGAGGCGAGTGCCCCGCGATGGGCGGCCGCGTCGATGCCGCGCGCGAGGCCGGAGACCACCGCCACGTGGCGTCCTGCCAGATCGGCGGCGAGGTCACGGGCCAGCCGCATTCCGTTGGCCGAGGCATTGCGCGCTCCGACCAGTGCCACGGCGGTCCGGCGCGGCAGCGAGATGTCGCCGAGAGCCGCCAGCACCGGTGGCGCGTCCTCCATCAGGTCGAGCAATTCCGGATAATCCGGCGTGCCGCGATAGAGGAACTGCCCACCCAGCGCCGCCAACGAATCGATTTCCTGCCGGACGCTGGACATTGAGGGGATTTGAACCGGCGCGCTCCGCCCAGCGCGGGCTGCAATGTCCGGCAGCGCGTCGAGGGCGGCGGCTGCATTGCCGAAACGCTGCATCAGCCGACGATACAGCACCGGCCCCACCCCGCTCGTGCGGGCGAGCCGCAGCCGGGGCAGGGCGTCTTTCACTTCTGGCCGATCCGCGGCTCGGTGCCCGCCAGCAGGCGGCTTATGTTGGCGTGGTGCTTGGCGACGACGAGCGCAGCCATAATCGCGATCAGGATGATCTGGTCTTGGCGTCCATCAAGCAGCCAGACGAGCAACGGTGCGGCCATGGTCGTCACCAGAGCCGACAAGGAGGAAATCCGCAGCGTGAACGCCATCGCCAGCCAGATACCACCGCAAATCGCCGCCACCAGCGGGGCAGTGGCCAGCAGCACACCAAGCCCGGTGGCCACGCCCTTGCCGCCCTTGAAGCCGAGCCAGACCGGGGAAATGTGCCCGACCATCACCGCCACACCGGCGACCAACATCCCCTGATCCGGCGCGAGCCGCGCTCCGATCAGCACCGCCATTGCGCCCTTCGCCGCATCAAGCAGCAACGTCGCCGCCGCCAGCCCCTTGCGCCCGGTGCGGAGAACATTGGTCGCCCCAATGCTGCCCGAGCCGATCTGCCGCAGATCGCCCGCCCCGGCCAGCCGTGTCAGCACAAGGCCGAACGGGATCGAGCCGAGCAGGTAGCCCATAATGGCTGCCTCAAGCAGCGGGAGGTACTCGTTCATGTCGGCTTTCCGGTTGAGACAATCGCGCCAAGCTTTCCCAGCGCCTCGTCCAAGACCGCCTCGGTTGCTCGACCGGCGTAGCGCACATGGCGGGCTGCGACGTCAATGCTGCGTGACTGATCGATTAGAACTGCGCCCTTTATCTCTGAAGCTTCCGGTAAAACCACTTCAAACGGCCAACCACGCACGCGCGACGTGATCGGCGCGATCATCGCGTAGCCGGTCACGGCGGAGAAATCGCGTTGGCTGAGCACCAGGGCCGGGCGATTGCCGCTCTGCTCGCGCCCAACCCGTGGGTCGAGAACCAACCAGATAAAATCGCCCTGTGCGGGGACGTAGCTCGCCTCGCTCAAAGAAACTCACCACCCACGTCCGGGCCCCATTCCACCGGGTCCGGTCGGTTCTCCGGCTTGCAGGCGGCGAGCAGATCGGCCAGTGCGTAGGTTCGGCGGACCGGGCTGATGACGATCTCGCCGTCACGCAGCACCATCTCGATCTCGCTGCCGTCGTGCAGGCCAAGCTGCTCGGCGAGCGCCTTGGGCACCCGCACGCCAAGGCTGTTGCCCCATTTCTGCACCACGCCCATCGTCCGCTCCATTTGCCAATGCTGCGATCAGATAATTATACAAAGTATATCCGGCCGCAAGCGCGGCGTTCACCCGAACACCCGTCTACCTGCCTTCCAGGTGCCCACCACCCGGCCCTCCAGCGCACGTCCGTCGAACGGGGAGTTCTGCGCCTTGCCCGGCAGGGTGCCGACATTGACCTGCCAAACTCGCTCCAGATCAAACAGGCAGAGATCAGCCACCGCACCCTTCGCCAGCGTCCCGGCCTCCGCGCCGATCAGCCGCGCCGGGGCCACCGTGAGCAACTCCAACATCCGCATCAGCGACAATTGCCCGCCATGCACCTGCGCCAGCGAGACGCCGAGCAGCGTCGCCAGACCCACCCCGCCAGGGGCAGCTTGGGCGAAGGGCAGGCGCTTGTCGTCGGCGTCGCGTGGTTGGTGGTCAGAGGCGATGGCGTCGATGGTGCCGTCGGCCAGGGCCGCGACCACCGCGAGGCGGTCGGATTCGGCGCGCAAGGGCGGGGAAAGCTTGGCGTAGGTGCGGTAATCGCCAATCGCCGTCTCGTTGAGGTCGAAATAAGGGGGGGCGGTGTCGCAGGTCACCTTCACGCAGCGCGCTTTCGCCCGGCGGATGATGTCGAGCGCTTCGGCGGTGGAAATGTGGGCGAAATGCACCGCCCCACCGGTGAGCGCTGCCAGACGGACATCGCGGGCGACGATGATCGCCTCGGCGGCGGCGGGGATGGCGGGCAGGCCGAGGCGGGTAGAGAGTTCGCCTTGGGTGGCGGCACCGCCGCGCGCCAATTCTGGGTCTTCCGGATGCTGGACGATCATCGCGCCGAAGCCCGCGGCATAGGCGAGCGCCGTGCGCATCATCCGGCTGGAGCCGATGGCGCGGCCTCCATCGGTGAAGGCGACCGCCCCGGCCTCGCGCAGCAGGCCAAATTCGGACATTTCCTCGCCCTTGCAGCCGCGTGTGGCGGCACCATAAGGCAGGATGGTGATCCGGCCGGTTTGCTCTCCGCGTGAGCGCAGCAACTGGACCAGCGCGGGGTCGTCGATGGCGGGGGAGCTGTCGGGCATCGCAGCGACGGTGGTGATGCCCCCTGCCGAGGCGGCCAATGCGGCGGAGTCGATGGTCTCGCGATATTCGCCGCCCGGCTCGCCGAGTTCGACGCGCATATCGACGAGGCCGGGGCAGAGAATGGCACCACGGCCATCCACCACCGGGATGCCTTCCGGTCGTCCGATATCGTGGCCGAGATCGGCGATGCGGCCATCCCGCACCAGCAGCGCGCCCGGCGCGTCCAGATTGGTGGCCGGGTCGATCAGGCGGACATTTTCGATGAGCAGATCAGACATTGCGGCGGCTCTCCCGCGAGAGGATGTCGAGCACGGCCATGCGCACCGCGACCCCCATTTCGACCTGTTCCTTGATCACGCTGCGCACCGGATCGTCCGCCACGGCAGAGTCGATCTCCACGCCACGGTTCATCGGCCCCGGATGCATCACGATCACGTCGCGCTTGGCGTGGGCGAGCTTTTCGAAATCGAGCCCGTAGAAGCGGAAATACTCGCGCGCGGAGGGAACCAGCCCGCCCACCATCCGCTCGCGTTGCAGACGCAGCATCATCACCACGTCTGCCCCCGCGATGCCCTTGTTCATGTCGTGGAACACATCGACGCCAAGGCGGGCGCATTCGGCGGGGATCAGCGTGGTCGGGCCGATGACGCGGACAATCGCGCCCATCGCCGAGAGCAGATGGATGTTGGAGCGGGCGACGCGGGAATGCAGCACGTCACCACAGATGGCGACGATCAGGCCTTGCAGGCGACCTTTGCGGCGGCGGATCGTGAGCGCGTCGAGCAGCGCCTGGGTGGGGTGCTCATGTGTGCCATCCCCGGCGTTGATCACCGAGGCATCGACTTTCTGAGCGAGCAGATTGGGCGCACCCGACTGATCGTGCCGCACCACCAGCAGATCGCACATCATCGCGTTCAGGGTGGCGGCGGTGTCGAGCAGGGTCTCGCCCTTGTTCACCGAGGAGGTCGACACCGACATGTTGATCACGTCCGCCCCCAGCCGCTTGCCCGCGAGTTCGAAACTGGTGCGGGTGCGGGTGCTGTCCTCGAAGAACAGATTGATCAGGGTTCGCCCGCGCAACAGGTCGCGTTGGGTTTTGCCGGAGCGGTTGAGCAGCACGTAGCTCTCGGCGAGATCGAGCATCGCCTCGATCTGCGGCGGGTGCATGCCTTCGATTTGCAGCAGATGCCGGTGGGACGGTGTCACGGCGAATCCTTCTGTCTCGCTCCGACCATGTGACGTGCCACAGGGCAGGGCGGGGGCGCAATACGCGGTCGCCGGGGGCGCCGCAGGGGGGAAGGCTCACGAAGCCGGACGCTGCGGTGATCGCTTGAGCCCGCACCCGCAGCGCTGCCATAAGGGGGCGGAATTTGACCGTGCCCGGTCTGGCTAGCAGGATGCGCCGCATGATCCTTCTTATCGACAATTATGACAGCTTCACCTTCAACCTCGTCCATTTCCTGGGCGATCTCGGCGCGCGCTGCGAGGTGGTGCGCAACGACAAGATCACCGTGGAAGACGCCATCGCCCGCACGCCTGAGGCCATCGTGCTCTCGCCTGGTCCCTGTACGCCGAACGAGGCCGGGATCTGTCTTGATCTGATCATCGCCGCCGCCGGGCGTATCCCGCTGTTCGGCGTCTGCCTCGGCCATCAGGCGATGGGCCAAGTGTTCGGTGGCGACGTGATCCGCGCCCCCGTGCCGATGCATGGCAAGGTCAGCCCCGTCACCCATAGCGGAAAAGGCGTCTTCGCAGGCTTGCCCAGCCCGTTCGGGGCGACGCGCTATCACTCGCTCACCGTCGACCC
>CAITEF010000503.1 GCA_903891315.1 uncultured Rhodospirillales bacterium
ATTCCGAACCAGGGAAGGAACCTCTCAGATCGGCAACCTGATCGAGGGCCATTTCACCCGACCTCGTGATATTGCGGCGGCAGTGGAGGGCATGCTTTCACACGACCACTTTGGGCTCTGAGCTGCCGTTGGGAATGTCCGGTTTCTGACTTCGTCGCCCCCCCCCCCGACTGGATTTAGGTCGAGGTTGTGACCTGCGCGGCGCTTCTTCTCACTGCGTCAATCAGCCACACCATGCCCGCATCATTTTCGCGGCGTCGGTGCCAGACCATCACGAGCTCCAGAGGTGGCACCGCTATCGGAGCTTCAACGTAGCGGATCGGAAAAGAGGCCATCGCGGTTCGAGCCATGCTTTCCGGCAATAGCGCAAGGCAGTCGCCGACCGAGACGATTGAGGCAAGCGTACTGAAGCTGGATGTGAGCATACGGTCGAACTGCTGGGCTCCCGTTTCCTCCAGGAAGGACTGCTCCAAGCTAGCGCGCACCTCGAAATCCAGGAAGAAGCCTGCGTGAGCGCGTTCGAGATATCGACGCTGGGTGAGCCCTTCCAAGAGGTCGGGATCGTCCGTGTGTCCGATACAGACGAGTCGGTCCGTGAGGAGAGGAGCGAAAACGAAATCGGCCCCGTAGTCCGGCCGCTGCGCGCGCGGGCCGGTGAGCATGTGCTTGGGCGCAACGATCAAGTCGATCCGGCCGACGCGGAGATCTTCGTCAGACTGGCGACGGGCGTTCAACATCTGCACGCCCATCTGCGGCGCATCCTGGCTGAGAATAGCTGTGAGGTGGGGTGCCAGGATCGTCATGACATAGTCTGCGGTAGCAATCCGGAAGCGCTGCTGAGATCGGGCCGGATCGAACGGCTCGGGCGCCATTGCGCGGCGAAGCGCAGCCATCGCCTCATCCAGGGGTTCAACCAGAGATTCGCCGAACTCGGTCAGCCGCATGAGCCGTCCGTCGCGGACGAGTATTTCATCCTGGAAGTGGTCACGGAGCAGCTTGAGGGAATTGCTGACCGCCGATTGGGTCATATGCAGCGTCTCCGCGGCGCGCGTGAGATTGCGCTGGCGCACGATCTCGTGGAGCACCGGGAGCAGGTTCAGGTTGATCCCGCGAAGGCTCAGGTCACGCGGCATGTCACGCCCTTGCCATCATCACCACCTGTGATAATCGACTGCGTAGCCCATTAGCGCGGTGAATGACAAGCAGCCCGTCGCCAATGCGGAGTCGACGCCGGCAGGACTCAGGTTCGTCTCGCCGCCCTGGAAAGGTCGAGCGCGATGTCGACGATCATGTCTTCCTGACCGCCGACCATCTTGCGGCGTCCGGCTTCGGCAAGGATCGAACGGGTGTCGACACCGTAGTCGGCGCTCGCCTTCTCGGCATGTCGAAGGAAGCTCGAATAGACGCCGGCATATCCGAGCGTGAGGGTCTCCCGGTCGACCCGCACCGGGCGATCCTGAAGCGGGCGGACCAGATCCTCGGCCGCATCCATCAGCGCATAGAGATCGCAGCCGTGCCGCCAGCCCAAGCGATCCGCGGTGGCAATGAAGACCTCCAGCGGCGCGTTTCCAGCACCGGCCCCCATGCCCGCAAGGCTGGCGTCGACACGCACCGCACCGTTCTGCACGGCGACGATTGAGTTGGCGACGCCGAGCGACAGGTTGTGGTGGGCGTGAACGCCGCGCTCGGTTTCCGGCTTGAGCACTCGGTCATACGCTGTGACGCGGGCCGCATAATCATCCATTGTCATCGCGCCGCCGCTGTCGGTGAC
>CAITEF010000504.1 GCA_903891315.1 uncultured Rhodospirillales bacterium
ATCCGGTTTGACCTTTTCGCCCTCACCGGTGCCGGTCTTGCAACGATCGAGGAATGCGTAGAGCTTAGACTTCAACTCGTCCTTGCCGATCGAGTGGTACGCGGCTCCATCCCAGGCCCAAAATTCGCCTTTGTGATGATGCAGGGTGTAGAACTCACCAGAGGTGAACTCTTCGAAGAGGAACTGCCGAGCGACCTCGTACGGCGCACCGATGTCCCTGATGCGGATGAAGGCGGTGGATTGCGCCCGCTTCTTGGGGGCGGTCATGACCCACCCCGAAAGCGTCCGGATGCAAAGCGTGGAATGCTTGCTGAGGCCGGTTGCTTAATAGGCGGTGCGGATAACACCCCCAGATCAACCACGCTCATAGCAAGCGTCCCTGGTGCTCGGCAGGACCGCGTCCCGCCTCAAGGTCCCGATACTCGCGGAGAAGCTCGTCGGCGAAGGCCGTCAACTCGGCGAGGCCCCCGCGCTTGCGATCACGCCGCCAACGGATCAATAATTCGACCGCCCGCGCCCCCCGGCCTTCTCTCCAAGCGTGCCAGGCCCGGCGACAAGTCGGCTTGCAGAAGACTTGATCGTGGCGGACCGGGAAGAACTCGCGTCGGCATTCGCGACAATGACGGCGCGCTGAGAGCGCCACCGCCTCTTGCGCGGACCCGCACGAACGGCAATCGGGAGCTTCGTCCGTGTTCATCACGGCGCTCCCTTCGAGAGCATCGCGGCCAATTCGGCCGCCGCACGGGGGTCGTTCTCTCTGATCCAGGCGACGGTCACGGACAAAGCGCGGTCCAGAATGGTTCGCACGAGTGGCGAGAAGTCGCCCTCACCATCTCCGCCAGCGGCGGCATCGAGAGCTAACATGCGGCCCAAAACGCTGAATAGTGGCATCAACTCCGTGTTCCCAGGATGCCATCCGTCACCGATCCGGATGGCCGCTCGGCCAACGGTTTCCCCGATCCGAGCCTCGGCGTACACTGCGAGCATACCCTCTGGGAACCATTGCCCTGAGCCACCGCTTAGCCCGAAGATCGGCTTACCGAAAACCACGTCCCCAACATTCGAGGAGCGGCCTGGGTTGGGCGCGCAAGTCTGACACGTACGGCAATAGACGGTCGCTGGGTGCTGCGAATTGTGGCAGCCGCACCACCAAGAACCAGACAGGGTCATCCCTTCAATTTCACGCTGATCGGCGTGATGGCGGCGTGATCTTGTCCAATAACGCCGTTTTGACGGCCACGGGTATTGGTAGTCCGGCGGGCTGGAACGGCTCACTTCAATTCCCCCGAGCTGGTGGAGGTCATGGGTGCCGAGAGGCGAGATTCGGCCCACAGGCACAAATCATGCTCATTATATAAGGGCTTGCGCCCAAAACGACGGAAGGGCGGGCCGCCGCCTACGCACGCGAGCCGCGCCAATGTGGCTGGCGCGGTCTTGTAGCCTAATTCGGTTAGAAACTGGGCAGCGGCACGTCTGTCCCGGTAGCGGATTTCAGGGATTACATCGGCCATTTCAGA
>CAITEF010000505.1 GCA_903891315.1 uncultured Rhodospirillales bacterium
CCAATTCCACCAGCGGATGCGTGCGACGGAACTGGGCGAGCATGGGGGCGAGCACGAAGGCGGCCAGTGTCTCGACGGTGGTGATCCGGATCGTGCCTTCCAGCCGGATATCGGCGCCTGCCACCTGACGCGCCACCGCCAGCGCCTCAGCTTCGATCCGCTCGACATGGCTGAGTGCGGCCTCGCCCTCCTTGGTGAGCACGAACCCGTCCGGCGTTCGGGTTAGCAGGCGGGTGCCAAGGCGCTGCTCCAAGGCGGCCAGCCTGCGCCCCATCGTCGGCTGCCGCACCCCCATCGCGCGGGCGGCAGCTGAAAGGGTGCGGTGGCGGGCGATGGCGAGGAAACTGCGCAGATCCTCCCAGTCCGGCATTTGGTCCACGTGAACTCCATGCATTTTTGTATGGGAATTCTACGTATATCACGAATGCCATGCATCAATTGAATGCGCCTATGGTCTGGCCACGCCCAGTCAGGGCAATTCTGGAGAGACCACCATGATCGACACCCGCCTCGCCCCCTATGCCGCATTCGCTCTGCGCGTGACGTTGGGGCTGTTGTTTCTTGCCCATGCCAGCCTGAAGATTTTCGTCTTCACGCCTGCTGGCACCGCCCAATTCTTCGCATCCCTCGGCCTGCCCGGAGATCTCGCCTATCTGGCGATTGCCACCGAGGTGGTGGGCGGCCTCGCTTTGGTCCTGGGCATCTATGCCCGCATTGCCGCCTTGGTGACGATCCCACTGCTGGCGGGTGCCATTGCCACCGTGCACGGCAAGGCCGGGTTCTTCTTCAACGTCCCCAATGGCGGCTGGGAATTCCCGGCGTTCTGGATTGTGGGGTTGCTGGTGGTGGCGGCGCTGGGTGAGGGGGCTTATGCTCTACGCCCATCGGCCAAATCGATCTCTGCGTAACCTTATCTCCGTCATTGCGAGCGAAGCGAAGCAACCCAGGAATCACTTGGCGACCCTCCTGGGTTGCTTCGTCCGCCAAGGCGTCCTCGCAAGGACGACCACTTCGAGGGACAATTCATCATGATGCCCACATTGTTCATCAGTCACGGCTCGCCGATGATCATGCTGCAGGATCTGCCATCGCGGCAGTTTCTGGAGCATGTCGCCGAAACGTTGCCGCGTCCGAAAGCGATCGTGATCGCCACCGCGCATTGGCTCACCCGTGGGCCTGCGGTGGGTGGGGCGGCCAACCCCAAGATGATCTACGATTTCGGCGGCTTCCCGAAACCGTTGTTCGAAATGCAATACCCCGCCCCCGGCAATCCCGCCCTCGCCGAACGTGTCGCCGAGATGATTGCGGCCAGCGGCATGCAGGTCGGCATTGATCCCAATCGCGGCTTCGATCATGGCGTCTGGGTGCCACTCAAGCTGATGTATCCCAACGCCGACATCCCCGTCGTCCCGCTCGCCATCCAGCCGCATTTCGGCCCGGCGCATCATGTGGCCGTCGGTCGCGCGCTGGCCTCGCTGCGCAATGAGGACGTGCTGGTGCTGGGCTCCGGCACCTTCACCCATGACCTGAGCCGCTTCTGGCAATTCCCCGCCGACGCCGAGTCGCAGCCCGATGTGGTGGCATTCTCGAATTGGATGGATGAGGCTCTGACCAGTGGCGACACATCATCGTTGCTCGCCTATCGCACCCAGGCACCGGGGGCAGAGTCGAACCACCCGACCGACGAGCATCTTCTGCCGATCTATGTGGCGCTCGGGGCTGCGGGTGACGGCGCGCAGGCGCGGCGGGTTCACACCAGCGTCGATCACGGCATCTGCCGGATGGATGCGTATGAGTTCGCTTGATCAATTGGCAGCCCTGCTCTGGCACGGGTTCAGTCAGCGCTTTGTCGCGTGACATAGTTCTCCCAAGCGCTTGCGGGGAACCAGATGCAGCCGAAGATCACCGTGTCAGAGCAGGGCTTGCCGCCAGCGGAGCGGCGAGCGGCGATGTTCGCGGTGCTGTTGGCGGTTTCGATGTCGACCTTCGATCTGGCCATCGTCAACACGGCATTGCCGCGCATTGCGCATGATCTGGGTGTGGATGAGGCAACCTCGATCTGGGTGGTCAGCGCCTATCAATTGGCCATCGTCGCTACCTTGATCCCGTTCTCGGCGTTGGGCGAGATTATCGGCCATCGCCGCGTCTATCTCACCGGGTTGGCGGTGTTCGTCGGCGCCTCGATCATCTGCGGCCTGTCGTCATCGCTGCAGGTGCTGGTGGCAGCTCGCGTGCTGCAGGGGCTGGGCGCTTCGGCGGTGGTGGGGGTGAATCTGGCGCTGATCCGCTTCATCTTCCCGCCGCATCTGCTGGGACGCGGCGTGGGGTTGAATGCGCTGTTTGTGGGGGCCTCGTTCACCGCAGGACCCAGCCTCGCCTCGGCGATTTTGTCGGTGGGGCCGTGGCCTTATCTGTTCTTGATCAATGGGCCGCTTGGCGTGGGTGCGATGCTGGTCGGGCTGCGCTATCTGCCGTACACCACGCGATCCGGTCACAGCTTCGACGTCATCGCTGCCTTCCTCACCGGTTTGACCTGTGTGCTGATCGTGCTCGGCATCGACTCGGCGGGTCATGGCGGCGGGCTGTCGGAGATGGCGCTGGAATGGGCCGGGGCGGTGGTGAGCCTGGTGCTGCTGCTGCGCAAACAGAGCGGGGCCCCGGTGCCGATGCTGGCGCTCGATCTGTTCAAGAACCCGATCTTCGCGCTCTCAGCGCTGACCTCAATCTGTGCCTTCACCTGCCAGGCGTTGGCCTTTGTCTCACTGCCCTTTCTGTTCACCGAGGCGCTGGGGCGCAGCCAGGTGCAGGCCGGAATTCTGCTGACACCATGGCCCGCCATCGTTGCCATGCTCGCCCCAGTCTCGGGGCGGTTGGCGGATCGGTATTCAACCGGGCTGCTGGGCGGGGTCGGTTTGACATGTCTGGGGCTCGGCATGCTGTTGCTGGCCGATCTGCCGCCCAACCCGTCGGATTTCGACATCATCTGGCGCCTGCTGCTCTGCGGCGGCGGGTTCGGCTTTTTCCAGGCCCCCAATCTCAAAGCGCTGATGGGCGCCGCCTCGCCGAAGCGAGCGGGCGGTGCCTCAGGCATCGTCTCGACCTCGCGCAATCTCGGGCAAGCCTGTGGCTCGGCGCTGGTCGCGGTGTGTTTCCGGTTCTCCGCCGAGAACGGTCCCAATCTTGCGCTGACCATCGGCTGCGGATTTGCCACCTGTGCGGCGATTGCGAGCCTGCTGCGTCTTGTCGTCAAACCGCAATCTCGCCCGCAAGGCTAAATCACCGGGAGCCTCCTCGATGCCGAAAATCGACCGCACGCATGACGTGACCAAGCAGTCATGGGAGAAATCAGCCAACGGCCACAGTGATTTCCCGCTGCAGAACCTGCCGCTGTGCGTGTTCAGCCGAAATGGCGGCGCACCGCGCTCGGGGGTGGCGATTGGCGACATGATCCTCGATCTGGTGGCGCTCAGCGAGTTCGGATTTCTGCGCGGCACCCCTGGCCACGTCGTCGCCCAGGCCGCCCGCGCCCCGTTGAACGATTTCCTCGCCGAGGGGCCGGAGATCCGCCAGCGTCTGCGCGAAATTCTGTTCGACTTCCTGGTCGATGGCGCAATGCCACGTCTTGGCCTGCTGGTCCCGCAATCGGATGTGACGCTGCATCTGCCGCTGGCGGTCGCCGATTTCACTGATTTCTTCGCGGGCATCAATCATGCGCTGAATGTCGGGCGCATGCTGCGGCCGGATCAGCCGCTGATGCCCAACTACAAATACCTCCCCGTCGCCTATCAGGGCCGCGCCTCCACCGTCCGCCCTTCCGGCGCGCGCCTGCTCCGCCCGCATGGCCAGCGCAAACCGGGCAAAGAGACGGTGCCGAGCTTCGGGCCGTCGCGGAACCTGGATTTCGAGCTTGAACTCGGCATCTGGCTCGGCACCGGCAGCCAGATCGGCCAGCGCGTGAAAGTGGGCGAGGCAGCGGAGCATATCGCAGGCTATTGCCTGCTCAATGACTGGTCGGCACGCGACATCCAAGGCTGGGAGGCGACCCCGCTCGGCCCGTTCCTCGGCAAGAGCTTCCTCACCACCGTCTCCCCCTATCTGATCACACCCGAGGCACTCGCCCCGTTCATGGTGGCGCAGCCTGCCCGCGCGGAGGGCGATCCCGCCCCGCTCGATTATCTGCTGGATGCGCGCGATCAGACCGAGGGCGCGGTGTCGATCACGCTGGAGGCGCAACTGCTCACGCCCACAATGGTTGAGGCAAAGATGGAGCCGCATGTGCTCAGCCGCACCTCATCGCTGGCAATGTATTGGACAGCCGCCCAGCTCATCGCCCATCAGGCGAGCAATGGCTGCGAACTCTCGACCGGCGATCTGCTCGGCACCGGCACGCTGTCCGGCCCGGTGCCGGAGAGCGCGGGCTCGCTGCTCGAACTCAGCCGGGGCGGGCGTGAGCCGGTGGCATTGTCCTCCGGTGAGACACGGCGTTTCCTGGAAGACGGCGACACCGTTCTCCTGCGCGCCTGGGCCGAACGCGAGGGGTTCGCCCGGATCGGCTTCGGGCCGTGCGTGGGGACCGTCGAGCCGGGCTAGAGTTGGATGTGCTTCGCCTGAACCAATCTGACGCCGTCATTGCAAGCGCAGCGCAGCAATCCACCGCGATACAGCCAGTTCCACGCTGGATTGCTGCACTTCGTTTGCAATGACGAGTTGGGGAGGACAGGTTTCAGCCCAAGATCATCACGCTCCAAAACCCGCCTACTCGGTGCGCGGCAACGGGCGGGGCGGCGAGTTGTGCGGGTCGAAGCCTGCATTCATCGTCGTCTCCACCCGGCAATCGTCGCACATGCGGATCAGGTCGAGCTGCGGGGCATTGGCCCCGCTATACATCCAATGCTTGTCCGCCAATTTGGCGACGATGCGCTCGACGGTGCTCTTCACCCCGAACGGCTTCGCACATTTGATGCAGTGATACGGCTCCTCCCGCTTGAGCGTCACTGCCCCACCCGCCCAGGCGGCGATGTCGAGACGTGGCGAGAGGGTGATCGCCTTCTCCGGGCAGGTCGCCTTGCACATGCCGCATTGGACACAAGCATCCTCCTGGAAGCGCAACGTCGGAGCCCCCTCATCGTCCAACAGCGCCGAGGCCGGGCAGGCGGAGACGCAGGCGAGGCAGAGCGTGCAAGCGGCGGTGTCGAGCACCACCGTGCCGAACGGCGCACCCACTGGCAGGGGCACGGCAGTGGCGGATTCGCCCGAAGCCCGATGGAGTTCCTTCAACGCCGTCTGCGCCAGATGCCGCCCACCCGTCATCGGCAGGAAACGGGAGGGGGCGGCAACGCTCGCTGCTCCGGCAAGATCGGACAGCGCGTCAGGATCATCGGTTTCCAGAATCCGGATCGTCGGGAGTCCGAGCGGGGCGATGATCGCCTCGGAGAGTTCGGCCAGACGATACAGGGGGCCAAGATCATGTTTCGGCTTCGCCCGCGACAGCACCACCAACCCCGCCGCCCCATACGCATACGCGGCGGCAACGAAGCCGAGTTCGATCTGGGTGATCTCATTGACAGTGAGCGGCAGCACATTGGCCGGCAATCCACGCCCGAACCGCGCACACGCCTCGATCAGCGCGTTGCCGTGATCACCATCATGCACCAGCACCACCGGCGATTTGCCACCCGCACGCGCATAGACCGAGATCAGCGTGCGAAGTTTCTGAGTCAGATTTTCGGATCCCGGCAGCGCATAGGTCACAGCCCCGGTCGGGCAGACCGAGGCACAGGCCCCACAACCGGCACAGATCTCCGCGGAGATGCTCACCACAGTGCCCGCAGGAGTGATCGCGCCGGTCGGGCAGACATCGAGGCAGCGTGTGCAGCCGATCTTCTTGTTGCGGCTATGCGCGCAGAGGCTTTCGGCAAAATGGACGTAACGCGGCTTGTCAAACGAGCCCACCAGCGTCGCCGCCTCGCCAATCAGCCGCTCCACCGCCTCGGCCCGCGTCGGGTCGGCGCGCAGATAACCGTCGCGCAGACCATGGGCGGAGAACAGCGGCGCGTTGCCCGACAGATCAATCAGGATGTCGCATTTCGACAATGCGCCATTGCGCGGGGCTTCCCAGCGCAGCGCGTCACGCGAGGACGGCAACGGGGCGGCATAGTCGTCCACAACGATGTCGAACGTACCAAGATAGCCCCGCACCGAGCGGATCGTGCCGCGCAGCACCGGAAAATCAGCGCGCGAGGGCGGGGTGATCGCATCGGGCTTGGTGAGCAGAACCGTCACGTCCAGCGAATCGGACAATCGGCGCGCCACGGCGATTGCCGTCTCGTCGCGTCCATAGATCAGCGCCACACCCTCTGAATGCAGCGAGACATTATCCGGCTCGGGCTGCACAATGCGGGCGGCGGCGAGCAGGGCGGCCATTTTCGGCCCCACGCCCTTGGCCTCCGACCACCCGGCGGTCTCGCGGATATTGGCAAACACCGGCGACGCCGCCGCCTCATCGGCGATTTCCTGGAACAGCGGGGCTTCCTGCGTGCATCCCACCGTGATCGGACGCCCCTCGGCCAACGCGGTGCGGTAGGCGGCGATGCCCTTCCGGCAGAGTTGTGTTGCCAGACGGATCTCGCCACCCGCCTGTGCCAACGCCTTGGCATCGAGCGTCATCGTGTCGTCGCAGCTGCAGGCGAACACGATGGGTGTCGGGTTGGCATTCGGCATGGGGTCGTCCTCCGGTCGAGCACCCTATATAGGCGTGTGGCGCGAACCGGGAGACCCCCATGCTGAGCCTACCACCCCCCTACACCGAACTCGCTCTGCGGGAGGGCCATGATTCGTTCGACCGAGCTGTCGCCGAGGCGCGCGCCGGGGCCGGTGCCGGGCTGCTGGTCTGGACAAAACGCACCGGATCGGTCGAGGCTGCGGTGGTGCTAGAGCCCAACGAGGATCTGACCACCGCAAGGCAGGTGTTGGCGGCGGGGCTGGCTGCGGTCGCCGAGGCACTGTTGGCGATCTCGCCACCGGAAAAGCCGCTCACTTTGGTCTGGCCCGACCGCGTGCTGTTCGATGGCGGCCATGTCGGCGGCGGACGGCTCGCCTGGCCCGAGGGGGCGAGCGCTGGGCTGGTGCCGGATTGGCTTGTCTTCGGCTTCACGTTGCGCACACTTCGCGATCCGGACGAGGCGGTGCCGTCTGCCGCGCTGATCGATGAAGGGTTTGAGGATTTCGACAACGCGGACTATGTCGAAAGTTTCGCCCGGCATTTCCTGCACGCACTCGACGAATGGGAAACCCTAGGACCGCAAAGCGCGCTCACCCGGTTTGCCCAGTTTGGGGCGGTTGGAGAGATGTCCGCTCTCGGTGTTCAGACGGAGCGATGAGCGCGAGTTGATTGCCGGGATGGCCAAGGTGCTGCGGTGGAAGCGCTTTTTATGACGCAACGGTGATTTTGCGGCGCACTGGGTGACATCGCGCCGGGGCCGCATCATATTGCTCAGGCAGCAAAATATCTTTGGGAGGCTGAAATGTCCGTATCGTTGCATGTCGCTTTGTCGTCCGTTGTCCACCAGATGCTTCCGGCGCTCTCCAACGTGCTGGGCAAAGCGGCGGCGCATGCCGAGGCCCGCAAGATCGATCAATCGGTGTTGCTCAACGCCCGTCTGTATCCGGACATGCTGCCGCTGAGCCGTCAGATTCAGATCGTCTCCGACAGCGTCAAGGGCGCTGCGGCCCGTTTGGCCGGGGTCGAAAACCCGTCCTACGCTGACACCGAAACCACCTTCGCCGAACTGCAGGAGCGTCTGGCCAAGACGCTCGCGTTTTTCGACTCGATCCCGGCCGAGGCGATCAACAACGCGACCGCGAAAGAGATCAACTTCAAGGCCGGTCCGGCCGAGTTGAGCTTCCACGGCACGCATTACGTGTTGAACTGGGTCTTCCCGAACATGTATTTCCACGTGGCGACCGCCTACGACATCCTGCGCCACAATGGCTTGGAAATCGGCAAGCGCGACTATCTCGGCCGCGCCTGATCGCGCCTGGGTTTGACATTTGGCAACTGATGGCGGGCATCGGCCCGGTCGGGAATGATCCGACCGCAACCGATGCCCGCCAGGTTTTGCGTTGAATGTTCAAACTGCCCTCTGACAAACCCAGCCGTCTGCACACGATCGATGCGATCCGAGGGATCGCCGCCGTTTGCGTGATGCTGTTCCACAATCTGGAGCAGGCCGGGCTGACGGTCGAACATGACTCGAGCCTGTTCGAGAACGCCTGGACAGCCGTTGATCTGTTTTTCGTCATCAGCGGTTATGTCTTGCCGTATTCCTATGGCAGATATTTCAGTGCCGGGATGTCGATGTCGCGCTATCTCGCGGTTCGGCTGGTCAGGCTTTATCCCTGTGCAGCTCTGTCGGTGATGTTGGCAGGCCTGTGGGATTTCATCCTGTCGAACGTCAGCGGCGCCCATCCTGTCGACCGGGCGTTTCTGGTTGGGATTGTGCAGAATGTCGTTCTGATTCCGGATGTTTGGCATACCGACAAAACGAGCATTTTCAAATCCAACCCGCCATTGTGGTCGGTGTTTTCGAGATAGTGGCGAGTATCTACATCTTCAAATATCACCTGAAATCTTGGAAATTTCATATCAAGATCGCGTCGGTTTGTTTTGCCATTTTGATGGCAATATCCTTCTGGCGGCACGCAGGTGGAGATACGGCGTTCATCGATTGGGATGTCGGCTGGAACACGCGTTCATTTCTGCTGGGATTTCCGCGGACATTGTTCAGCTTTTCAATCGGATATCTGATTTTCGTCTGGTCCCGCGATGAGGTGTTGCTGCCGCAATGGGCAGAGCGCCTGTTGCGATCACGTCCGGCCCCGTATTGCTGCCTGCTGGCAGTGCTGGTCATGCTGATGCTGCCCTGGCGGGCCTCCGGGCTGGTGAGCGGGCTGAGCATCTTTGCCGTCATCCCGGTCCTGGTATTCTGCGCAACAAGGACGATGGTTGACGCAAAGACGGACCAACGTCTTTTTCATTTTCTGGGTGAAATCTCCTATCCCTTATACTGCTTCCATTGGCCGATTTTTCAGATATGCAATGGCGTGATCCGACAGGTGTTTCCTGGCCGCATCAACCTGCACAGTGTTCATTTTGTGCTGATGGCATGTGCCGCCACAGTGATTGTGGCCTGGGTCCTGGCGCGGCGGTTTGACGCACCGGTACGGCTACGGCTGCGTCGGCTTGCAATCTGATGGCGCGCGTCGCCTGCCCGCGTCCCGGCTACTGCCCAACTCAACCCAGCAGCCCCACCCATGCCCCGCTGAGGCAGGTGGCGATGGTGCCGGAGACCAGCGAGCGCATGCCGAGCCCGGTGATCTCGTCCGCCCGCTCTGGCACCATCACCCGCATGCCGCCGACCAGAATCCCAACACTGGCCAGATTGGCGAAGCCGCACAGCGCGTAGGTCAGGATCAGCTTGGAATGCGCCGACAGCGCGTCCGGCGGCAGGGCGGCGAAATGCAAATAGGCCACGAATTCGTTGAGGATCGTCTTGGTGCCCATCAACTGCGCGGCCGTTTGCGTCTCGCTCCACGGGATGCCGATCAGCCACATCACCGGGCGGAACGGCAGGCTGGCGAGGCGTTCGAGCGTGATCTTCGCCCCCCAGACATCCGGCAAATGGCCGAGCATCATGTTCACCAGCGCCACAATGGCCACCGCCACGATCAGCATGGTGGCAATGCCCACCATCGGCCCCACGCCGTCAGCGGTGCCGCGCACCAGCGCGTCAAACGCCCCCATCGGCTTGTGCGGCAGCGTGAGTCTGCTTTCATCCGGGCCGGGATCGCCGAACGGGATCATGATGGCGGCGATCACCAAAGCAGCGGGGGTGTTGACGATGCCCGCTGAGAGGATGTTGCCCATCGAATCCGGGATCACCTTCCCCAGCATGGCGGCGTAGATCACCATCACCGTGCCCGCGATCCCCGCCATGCCGCAGGTCATCAGCGCAAAGATCTCGCCGCGTGACATCCGGGCCAGCCAGGGTCGGATCAGCAGCGGGGCCTCGGTCATGCCGACGAAAATATGCACCGCCGCCCCAAGGCTCAGCGCGCCGCCCACGCCCAACGTGCCGCGCAACACCAGGGCGAAGCCGCGCATCACCGCCTGCAACACACCCCAATGGATCAGCAGCGACGAGATTGCCGAGATCGTCAGCACCAGCGGCAGCACCTTGAAGGCGAGGATAAAGCTGCTGCCGGGCGAGCTCTCGGCAAACGGCAACGGCCCGCCGCCGAGATAGCCAAAGACAAATGAGCTTCCGGCGTCGGTTGCGATCTGCAGCGCCTCCACCGCGTCGTTCAACCCCAGCATCGCGTGCCGCGCGGGCGCAAAATCGAGCAGAAGTGCGGTCATCGCCACCTGCAGTGCGAGCCCGCCCAGCACGGTACGCGGCCTGATCGACCGTCGGTCCTCGCTCATCACAAAAGCGAGGCCCAAGAGCACCACAACGCCCAGCAATCCGATCATAATCCCCTCATTGTGACGCTGTCGTTGCAGACTTGCCCAAGGACGCAGTTGCAGCAAGGCCCCGCCGCCACGGGATACAAGCCATGCCGCAAAAGCCGCTCTCGCCCGGCTTGTCCGAACTCCGGCCCCGGCCTAGCGTTACCGTTAACAACTGGAGGGAAGACGATGCCGGAAAACAAGATCAAGCGCGCCTGGGCCGACGGCAAAGCCGTGGTGAATGGCTGGCTCGCAATCCCAGACGGCTTCTCCGCCGAGACGATGGCGCAATGTGGCTTTGACAGCGTCACCGTCGATCTCCAGCACGGCGTGCAGGATTATCTCTCGATGGTCACCTGCTTCCAGGCGATGGGCAAGCATCCGGTGCTGCCGATGGTACGCGTGCCGTGGAACGAGCCGGGCATCATCGGCAAGGTGCTTGATGCGGGCGCTTACGGTGTGATCTGCCCGATGATCAACACCGTCGAGGAAGCCCGCGCGCTGGTGCAATATGCGAAATATCCGCCGCATGGCACGCGCTCGAACGGCCCGATCCGCATGTCCGCCTATGGCGTGCCGAGCACCTACCAGCAGACGGCCAATGACGAGATCATCATCCTGGCGATGATCGAGACCCGCACGGCGGTGGCCAATCTGGAAGCCATTCTCGACGTTCCGGGGCTGACCGGCGTCTATGTCGGCCCGTCCGATCTGGGCTTCAGCCACGGTCTGGTGCCGAAGCTGGACCGTGAGGAGCCGGAGATGCTGGCGATCTATGATCGCATCATCGCCGAATGCGGCAAGCGCGGCCTGTATGTCGGCATTCATTGCGGCTCGGCGGAATACGCCGTGCGCGCGATCAAGATGGGCTTCAACATGGTCACCATCACCAACGACGCCTCGTTGATGGCCATGGCCGCCCGCAACGCGATCAAGACCGTCCGCGACGGCATCGCCTGAGGAGCAAACAGCCATGACCGCGCCCGTCATCCGCCTTCACCCCGATGACGGCGTCGTCATTGCCCGCGCCACCCTGCTGCCGGGGACGGAACTCGCCCCCGGCATCCAGGCCATCGAGCGCATCCCGGCTGGCCATAAGGGTGCGATCCGGGCGTTTGCCAAGGGCGACCCGGTGGTCCGCTACGGCCAGATCATCGGCTTCGCCACCACCGAGATCGCGCCCGGCCAGCATATCCACACCCAGAATTGCGGGATGGGTGAACTGGCGCTGGAATATGATTACGGCGTGGCGGCAACGCCCACGCAGTATTTCGACACGCCTGCGACCTTCATGGGCATCCGTCGCCCGGATGGCCGCTTCGCCACGCGCAACTATATCGGCATTCTGACCAGCGTGAATTGCTCGGCCCATGTCGCTTCCGTGGTGGCCGACGCGTTCAAGCGCAACCCGATCACCGGCCACGACCCGCTCGCCGATGTCCCGAATGTGGATGGCGTGGTGGCGCTGACCCACAAGACCGGCTGCGGCATGACGCAGCATGAGCCGTTGCGGATTCTGCGTCGCACGCTTGGCGGCTACGCACGGCATGTGAATTTCAGCCACGTCATCGTGCTGGGCCTCGGCTGCGAGGTCAACCAGATTGGCGGGCTGATGGAGGAGCAGAAACTCGCAGGCCGCCTGCGCGGTTTCGACATCCAGGAGATGGGTGGCAGCCGCAAGACGGTGATGGCGGGGATCGATTTCGTCAAAGAAGTCCTCGCCGACAGCAACAAGGTCACGCGCGAGCCGGTCTCGGCCAGCGAGCTGATCGTGGCGCTGCAATGCGGCGGGTCTGATGGATATTCCGGCGTGTCGGCCAACCCGGCTTTGGGTGCGGCATCCGATCTGCTCGTTCGCCACGGCGGCACCGTGATCCTGTCCGAAACGCCGGAGACCTATGGTGCGGAGCATCTGCTGACGCGGCGGGCGGTCTCGCGCGAGGTGGGGGAGAAATTGGTGAAGCTGATGCGCTGGTGGGAGGAATACACCGAGCGCGAGGGGGCCGAGATGAACGCCAACCCGTCGCCGGGCAACAAGGCGGGGGGATTGACCACGATTCTGGAAAAGTCACTCGGTGCGATGGCAAAGGGTGGGACCACCAATCTGGTGGACGTGCTGGACTATGCCGAGGCGGTGACGAAGAAGGGCTTCGTCTTCATGGACACGCCGGGCTACGACCCGGTGGCGGCAACCGGGCAGGTGGCTGGTGGTGCCAACCTTGTGTGCTTCACCACCGGGCGCGGCTCGGTGTTCGGCTGCAAGCCTGCGCCTTCGATCAAGCTTGCCACCAATTCGCTGATGTATCGTCGGATGGAAGACGACATGGACATCAATTGCGGCACCATCCTCGACGAGGGCGAGAGCGTGCAGGATTGCGGGGCACGAATCTTCGATCACATTCTGCGCACGGCGTCGGGTGAGCAGACCAAGAGCGAGGCGTTCGATTTCGGGGGCGCAGAGTTCGCGCCTTGGGTGCAAGGGGCGACGATGTAGCTCCGAATTCGCGCCGCCGTCTGGACGAATAAGACCGAGATCCCATCCCGGCCAGGCCTCACAACGCAGGGTTACGCCGCACGCGCCTGTTCGGCTGCGGCGTTCTTCGCCACTTTCGGTGCATGCATCTTCTCGCCCCGACCTACACCCTGATCGTCCTGGCCATTGCGGCCTTTTTTGCGGGCGCGATGAACTCGATGGCCGGTGGCGGCTCGTTCATCACACTGCCTGCGCTGATCTTCACCGGGATTGATGCGCGCGCGGCCAATATCACGGCGACGATGTCGCTGTTCCCCGGCCAGTTTGCCGCCTCACTCGCAGGCCGGAACCTTGTGCAAGGCGTCGGCGGGATGTCGTTTCGGACGCTGGTGATTGTCAGCACCATCGGCGGCGTGGCGGGCGCGTTGCTGCTGCTGGCAACGCCGCCGAAATCTTTTGATGTGCTGGTGCCGTGGCTGATCTTGTTCGCCACCGGCGTGTTCACCTGGGGTAGCTTCTTCCGCAAACCGGGGCCAGTGCCGGAGAGCGAGAGGCTGCCCGGTTGGGTGGCGGTGGTGATCCAGTTCTTCATCTCGGTCTATGGCGGCTATTTCGGCGGTGGCATCGGGTTTCTGATGCTGGCGACACTCACGCTTGCGGGTGTTGCGATCCGCAATGCGGGGGCGACGAAGAACGCGCTGGCCGGTCTGCTCAATGCGGCAGCCGCCATCGTGTTCCTGTTCTCGCCGGATGTGGCGTGGTTTCAGGCCGGAATCATCGCGGTCTGCGCGATTGGCGGCGGGCTGTCCGGCGTGTGGCTGCTCAAGCGGATCCCAGAGAAGGTGTTGCGCGCCTTCGTTGTGGTGGTGGGCATCCTGCTCACCATCGGGATGTTCCTCCGCGCTTAGAGCAACGCGGCCACGTCGTTCTGGCCATCGGCCTGCAGACCTCGCACCACGCCATGCCGATCCGCCGCGTTGCGGTTCTGGCTCATCTTGCGCTTGCCCTCGATCCGGCTGATCTGCATCCGCACGCCAATGATGCCCTTCAGCTGGGCCGCGATGAAACTGTCCGGCGCGTCGCTGACCTTCCAGCGCTCGGCGCGTGGGGCTTCGTGGCGGTCGGTCAGACGGGTGACGACATCGTGCAGCCATTGCGCATCGTCGATGAATTCGACGGTGCCATAGGCGTGCACCGTCTCGTAATTCCAGGTCGGCACCACTTTGTGGGTCTCGGCCTTGGTGGCGTACCAACTGGGCGAGACATAGGCGTTCTGGCCGAGAAAGATCGCCATCGCCTCGCCCAACACCGGCGTCGACCATTGCGGATTGGCGCGGGCGAGATGGGCGTAGAGCGTGCCGAATTCGCCCTCGGACGTGTCGACCATCATCGGCAGCGGTGTGGCGATCATGCCGTCGGCGGTGTTGGTGATCAGGCTGGCCAGCGAATGGGCGCACATCAGCGCGTGCATCTCGGTCAGGCTTTCGATCTTGAACAGGGCCGGGTTGTACATCGCAGCGCTCCACGCAAACCGAAGCAGAGAATGGCAGATCAACCACCATGCAGCATCACCGCTCCAGCAACCCTTCCCTGCGAAAGCTGAACCAGCGCCCATTGCCGATGATCACGTGGTCATGCAGCACAATCCCGAGGGCGGCGGCTGCATTGCCGATCTCGCGCGTCATCTCGATATCGGCACGCGAGGGGGACGGATCGCCGGAGGGGTGATTGTGCACCAGGATCAGTGCCGTGGCGTGGAGTTCCAGCGCGCGCTTGACCACCTCGCGCGGATAGACCGGGGTGTGATCGACGGTGCCCTGGCTCTGCGCCTCATCGGCGAGCAGCCGGTTGCGAACGTCGAGGAACAGCAGGCGGAACTGCTCGATCCGCTCACGTGCCATGGCTACGTGGAGATAGGCCATCAGCGCATCCCAGTTGGCCAGCACCGGGCGGCCGACCAACTCGCCACGGGCCAGACGCAGCGAGGCCGCCTGCACTGTCTTGAGTGCCGCCGCCCCGGCCTCACCCAGACCGTCAATGCCGCGCAATTCCTGAATTGGGGCTGCAATCGCGGCGGCGAAGCTGCCGAAACGGCCAAGCAAGGCGCGACCGATCGGCTTGGTGTCGCGACGTGGCAAAGCGAGGAAAAGGACGAGTTCGAGCAATTCATGATCGGCCAGCGCTTCCGGCCCCGCCGTGAGCAGTCGGGCACGCAGGCGGTTGCGATGACCCTCCGCACTCAGCGGCGCGTTGGTGATGTCAGGCAGCAGAGGCTGATCGGCGAGGCCGCGATGGGTACGCATTCCGGCAGAATGGCGATCAGCGCGCACAAATGCGGGAAAACCCAATCAGACGAACGACAATCGGCTGTCATCGTCCACGTTGTCGCAGGTTTCGCCTATTGCTGGCCGAGACGCTGCTTGACGATATCGCGCCACATCGCATCCGGCGGTGCTTCGGCCAAAGCCCGCTCGAACAATGCGCGGGTCTCGGGCGTCAATTTGCCGTCCACCGACATCTGCGCATCTGCCGCTTGCGCCGCGAGGGCTGGGATGAACCCGGCCTCCAGCGCCTTTTTCCACGCAGCGGCCGCGGCGGCCATGTTGTTGCGCCCGGCCTCAGCGTTGCCGAGCAGAACATAACCCTGCGCGGTCATCTCGTCCTTCGGGTCCATCGTGATGAGCTTGGCGCGCAAGGTGGCGATCAGCCGTTCCTCGTCCTGCGAGCGCGCCAGCGGGTCGGCTTTTGGCAATGCATTGGCCGAGGGCAATTCAGGATGCCCATCGATGAGGTAAAGGCCCTCGGCGAAGAGCGGCACCAGGATGGCCACCAGGATCAACGGCAGGCGGGCGGGGTGGCGGGTACCTTCCTCAGGCAGGTCGGCGGCGGCGAGCAGGCGGCGCTGGACTTCGAGGCGGGCGGCGGCGTGGTCGACGACGGTCAGGCGATGCTCGGCGAGATCACGATCCAACTCGGCCAATTGCGCGCGGTGCAGCGCGATGGCGGTCTCGCGGCGGCCTTTGGGCTGTCCACTGCGACGCAATGACCAGAGCAAAGGTAGCAGGCTCGCCAGCACCAGGGCGGCGAACAGCAGGAAGATCGGGCTGGGCAGGACTCAGTTCTCCATCAGGCGCGCGAGGCGTTGCTGTTCGTCTGTCGACAGCGGCGCGGGCGGCTCTGCCTTGCGGCGCAGCCCGGTGGCCAACGCGATGCCGACGCCAAGGGCGATAATCGGCGAGGCCCAGAGCAATGCCGTCAGCCAATTGAACGGCGGGCGGAGTCGCACGAAATCGCCGTAGCGCGCCACCATCCAGCGAGTGATCTCGGCCTCGGTCTCCCCGGCAGCGACGTGCTGACGGACGATCTTGCGCAAATCGCGGGCGAGATCGGCCCCCGAATCCTCGATGCTCTCATTCTGGCAGACCAAGCAACGCAACTGACTGCCGATCTGCACCGCCCGCGCCTCCTGCGCTGGGTCGGGCAGTGCCTCGGCCGGGTCGGCAATCGCCCAGGCAGGCGCGGAGAACGCCAACGCCGCGAGCAAGACCAAAGCGCGGATCATGCGCCCACCAGTTTCGACAGACCCTCGACCGCCGCATCCGGCAGCGGGCCGACGAAGCGCCAGCGGACAATGCCCTCAGCATCGATCAGATAGGTCTCCGGCACGCCGGTCACCCCCCAATCGATGGCGACCCGGCCCTCATTGTCACGTGCGAGCCGAGCATAGGGGTTGCCGTGGCGAGCGAGGAAGACGTTGGTTTGCGGGTCTTTGTCTTTGTAGGCGATGCCCCAGATCGGCACCCCGCGCTTGCGCAGCGCCATCAGCGTCGCCGCCTCATCGATGCAGGGCACGCACCAGGAGGCGAAGAAATTGATCACCACCGGCCGCTTCGCCGCCACCACATCGGCGCGGGTGAAGCCGGGAAGCACGAAATCCGGCAATGGCTTGTCGATCAACTGCGACGGCACCCCGCGCGGGTCGAAGCTGCCATTCGAAAGCCCCCGCAGCATCGCGTAGAACGCGCCACCGCCAAGCAAAGCCGCGCCGAACGGCACGGCCAGAAGAAGCCGCCGATTCATGCCCGCTCGGCTCCCGGCAGCGATCTTGCGGCACGCGAGGGGGCTGCGATGCGCAGGCGGCGGTCGGCCAGCGAGCAGAATCCACCCATTCCCATCACCAGGGCACCGAGCCAGATCAGCGGCGCCATCGTGTTGTCATGCAGACGCAGCACCGCCGCCCCATCACGCTCCTCACCGAGCACGGCGTAGAGGTCGCGCAGCAGATTGGTGTGAATCTTGGCTTCCGTGGTCGTCATCGTCTGCGTGGTGAAGGCGCGACGCTCCGGGGACAGCGTGGTCACCAACTGGCCGTTTCGGCTGACGGTGATCGTCGCCACGCGGGCGTTGTAGTTGGAGCCGACCGCGTTGTGCATCTCCTCCAGTCGCCACTCATAGCCTGCGAGTTTCACGGTCTCACCCGGATGCACCAGCACGACCTCCTGCACCGCCATCGACATCCCGGCGATCCCCGCCACCGTCACCCCCATCCCGGCATGGCCGAGCGTGGTGCCGAAATGAGAGCGCGGCAGGTTGATCAGGCGCGACAACGCGTTGCCGAACGGCACGCGGAACAGACGGATGCGCTCGATAATATCGGCGAACGCGCCGCAGATCATCCAGGCCGCAAACGCCATGAACATCGCGGGCAAGGCCGACATCCCGAAGGCCGAGACGAGCCCCACCAGAAACGCCACCAGCGCCACCCACCAGAGTTTCATCAGCGCGGGCACCAGCGCCGCCCGCTTCCATGCCATCAACGGGGCAACCGCCATCGCGATGAACACCGGGGCTGCAAGCGGAAGGACGGTGATATTGTAGAAAGGCGGCCCCACCGAAATCTTCGACTGGAACAGCAGATCGGCAAACAGCGGGAACGTCGTCCCGGTCGCCACCACCGCTGCAATCGCGCAGAGCAGGATGTTGTTCAGCACCAACGCCCCCTCGCGCGAGACTGGGGCGAAGATGCCGGATGCCCCCAGCAGCGGGGCGCGGATCAGGAAGAGCAGCAGCGAGCCGCCGATCACCAACCCGAGCAATGCCAGGATGAACACGCCGCGCGCCGGATCATTGGCGAAGGAATGCACCGAATTCAGAATGCCGGAGCGCACCAGGAACGTGCCGGACAGCGAGAAGGCGAAGGTGCCGATGGCAAGCAGCACTGTCCAAATCTTCAGCGCCTCGCGCTTCTCGACGACAATCGCGCAATGCAGCAGGGCGGTGCCGGTCAGCCAGGGCAGCAGCGAGGCGTTTTCCACCGGGTCCCAAAACCAGAACCCTCCCCAGCCGAGCACGTAATACGACCACCAGGACCCCAGCGCGATTCCTCCGGTGAGGCAGCACCATGCGCCCAACGTCCAAGGCCGCACCCAGCGGCCCCAGGCAGCGTCCATCCGCCCTTCGATCAGGGCGGCAACGGCGAAGGCGAACGGGATCGCGAAGCCGACATAGCCCGCGTAGAGCATCGGCGGATGGAAGGCCAGGCCGGGGTCCTGCAGCAGCGGGTTCATGTCCTGCCCATTCTCCGGCGGTGGCCAGATGCGCAGGAACGGGTCGGATTCCAGGATGGCAAACAGCTCGAAGCCGCAGGACGACAGTGCCAACACGCCGATCACGCGGGCCCGCAATCCGGCGGGCAGGTTGCGCCCGAACAGCGCCACCGCCCCACCGCAGAGCGACAGGATCAGACACCAGAACAGGATCGAGCCCTCATGGCTGCCCCAAGCCCCAGTGATCTTATAAAGCAGCGGTTTGAGCGTGTGGCTGTTCTCGGCGACGTTGGAGACCGAGAAATCGTCGCTCACACTCACCCAGACCAAGCACGCGAACGAACTCACCATCGCCATCGCCTGACCAAGAGCGAGGCCGGGCGCCGATTGCATCAGGCGGATGTCACCACGCCAGGCACCCCAAAGCGGGATGATGGCCTGGGCGAAGGCGAATGCGATACCGAGGGCGAGTGCGAAATGGCCGAGCTCCGCAATCATCCGCCAGTGGGCCCGCTTCCAGACTTTGCCGCATTCCACAAAGCCGAAGGCGGTGGTGCGCCCTTTTCGGGCTTCCAGCCGGTCTTCTTCAATTCGTCGGCCATGTCGGGCGGCATGTAGTTCTCATCATGTTTAGCGAGCACTTCCTGGGCGGCGAAACTGCCGTCAGGCTGCAAGCGCCCCAATGCTACCACGCCCTGCCCCTCGCGGAACAGGTCCGGCAGAATGCCGACATAGGAGACATCCTCGCTGGCAATTCCGTCCGAAACCCGGAACTTCACCGCCGGCCGCGTGCCGTCTTGCGTCTTCTGGACACTGCCCGCCTCGACCATGCCACCGAGCCGGAACGCGCGATCCTTCGGCGCGGTGGCCGCGATCTTCGACGGGATGACGAACAACTCGCCGGTGGAGCGGAACGCCTGGAAGACCAGGATCGTCGCGGTGCCAAGGCCCAGCACCAAGCCACCGACCAGGATCATCCGCTGATGTTTGCGCTTCATGTGCGGCCCCTGCGGTCGAGTTCGGCGAGCATATGTTTCGCTCGGACAGTCCGCCGCCAAGCGCCGATGGAGAGCCAGCAGACGACGGCGATGGTCAGACCGTAGGAGGCGACGATATAAGGAAGATGGGTCATGTCAGGCCTCCGCCTCACCGGCGCGGATCTGGGCGAGAACCAGCGAGCGCACCCGCCGCTCCATCACCGCCGCGCGTAAACGTGCCGTGGTCAAAGCGACAAAGCCGAGCGTGCCGCCCAAAGCGAGCAGTGCCAGCGGCCAGAGCATCGCAGGGGCCATCGAGGGCGCACCGGTCAGCGTGATCGAGGCTGGCTGATGCAGCGTGTTCCACCATTCGACCGAGAATTTGATGATCGGCAAATTCACCACACCAACCAACGCCAAAATCGCCCCCGCGCGATAGCCGCGCTGCGGATCGTCAAACGCGCGCACCAGGGCGATATGGCCGAGATAGAGGAAGAACAGCACCAGCACCGATGTCAGCCGCGCGTCCCACACCCACCAGGCGCCCCACATCGGTTTGCCCCACAGGCTGCCGGTGGCCAGGCAC
>CAITEF010000506.1 GCA_903891315.1 uncultured Rhodospirillales bacterium
GGGCCGCCCGAGGCCGCGAGCACAACGGCGCTCTCGACCAGACGATCCGTGCCGCGCACCTCGGAGATCGCGTCACCAAGGGCCGCCTTGAGCGACACGATCAGCGAATCGACCGAAACCGCCTCACCTTCCGGCGCGGGGGCCTCGATTTTCGACAGATCGGCGGCACCCTGGGTGACGGAGGTGATCTTCTTGCCCTCGAACTCGTCGAACCGATCCGGCCAGAACGCATCGATCGGGTCTTCGAGCAACAGCACCTCGACACCACGGGCGCGGAAGCCTTCGAGCTGGGCGGATTTGGCCAGCATCTCGGCATTGTCACCCGCGAGGAAATAGATCGAGTCCTGGCCTTCCTTCATCCAGCCGACGTAATCGGCCAGCGAGACCAGCCCTTCCTGGGTGGAGGAGCGGAAGCGCAGCAGGGGGGCGAGATCCTTGCGGTGCTCGCTGTCCTCCCACACACCCTCTTTCAGCACCGCACCGAAATTCTGCCAGAACTTGTTGTATTCCTCGGCCTCCTTCGCCTTGGATTTCAACTCGGTGATGACGCGGTTGGTGACCGCCTTGCGGATGCGGGCGAGCACCGGGGTGGCCTGCAACATCTCACGCGAGACGTTGAGCGGCAGATCCTCGGTGTCCACCACGCCATGGACGAAGCGCAGCCAGGGCGGCAGGAGTTCGGCGTCGTCGGTGATGAACATGCGGCGCACATGCAGGCGCAGCTTGGATTTGCGCTCACCCTCCACCGCCTCGAACGGCTTCATCGAGGGGATGAACAGCAAGGCGGAGAATTCGATATTGCCCTCGGCGCGCCAATGGATGGTGGCGGACGGGCTGTCCCATTGATGGGCGACGTGGCGGTAGAATTCGGCGTATTGCTGCTCGGTGATCTCGGCCTTGGGCTTGCGCCAGAGCGCCGTGCCTTCATTGGCGGCGAGTTCCTTGCCGTCATGATCGACCATCACCGGGATGGTGATGTGGTCGGCCCATTTGCGGATGACGGTTTCGATGCGCATCGGCTCTAGATATTCGTCCGCATCCGCCTTCATGTGCAGCACGATGGTGGAACCAGCGTCTTCGCGGGTGGCAGGGGCGAGGGTGAACTGGCCACGGCCTTCGCTGCTCCAGGTCCAGGCCACATCGCTGCCCGCCTTGCGGGACGTCACTTCCACACGGTCGGCCACCATGAACGCCGAGTAGAAGCCGACGCCGAACTGGCCGATCAGGCTGGGGCGATCTTCGGCCTTGGCATTGGCGAGGCTCTCCCCGAACGCCTTGGTGCCGGAGCGGGCGATGGTGCCGAGATTGGCCACCAGTTCGTCATGCGTCATGCCGATACCGTCATCAGAGATCGTCAGCGTGCGGGCGGCTTTGTCCGGCACGATGCGCACGCGGGCGTTCTCAGGCGGGGCCATCTCGGGCTGGGTCAGCGCCTCAAACCGGCGGCGATCCGTCGCGTCTGTCGCGTTGGCGACGAGTTCGCGCAGGAAAATCTCGCGCTCGGAATACAGCGCGTGGACAACGAGATCGAGCAGGCGGCCAACCTCAGCGCCAAAATCATGTTGCTCTAGTGTCGATTCGCTCATGTTGGGTCTCCCTTCGGAGACGCGATATGCGGTGTAGAGCTGGAGGATTCAACAGCGCATCATCACACATCGTTCTGGGGATGGGCAGATGTAGGATGGGTCCCCGCGCTCCGCTGGGTATGCCGGATTGGTGCCACGACGGTTTTTTACCACGTCCAGCCAGCGAACGATATTATCCAGAATAAATATAAATAAGCATTGATCCGTCACGGGTGATGCTGCTACGATACATTGCATTGTATTATCGTATCTTCGTGATAATATTCTGCGCTAATATTCGTAGCAGGAGATAACACGTGAAAAAATTTCTAAATGGCGTTCTGGCGGGTGCGGCGCTAATGGTGTTGGCCGGTACCGCTCAGGCGACCCAGTTCAACTTGGGTGCGGCTTTCACAATAACCGATCTGTATGTCGGCGACGCAAATTTCGGATCGAGTGTGACCGGCATCGTGGATTTCGGAAACGCCATTCCAAGCAGTGGCAGTGGCACCGTTCATGACGGCTCTGGGTCGATTGGCACCTGGACATATACTGTCACGAATGCCTCGGGATCGGTCCTGACCGCGAACCCGAATCTCATCGGTGATGTTTTTTATGATAACCAAGCTGCAGATGTTAGCTCCGTCAGCTACCAAGCTGGCGCGCCATATCCGCTAGATGTAACATCCTTAGTTTTATACTATTTTGCTGACAATAATAACAACAGTATGTATATATCTAATAACGATTCAAAAATAA